>PBKH01000008.1 GCA_002721375.1 Verrucomicrobiales bacterium | reverse complement strand
TTAACCAATGCTCGATCCGCTTTAACCAATGCATCCTCCAGCAATTGCCAACAGATCAGTTGCATACGCGGAAAGTGGAAAGGACCTTTCCATAGATTTCCCTTTAGCGAAACAGAGGGACGGCCATCGCGGTGCAAGTATCCGAACCATTCGCCATGCTCCGGATCAGCAAAATGGGTGTAGGCCCAGTCATGCACCTTCATGTGCCAGCGTGAATACTTTTTTTCACCAGTCAACTGCCAAGCCAGTAGCGTAGCAATGATGGCTTCGTTGTGCGGCCACCAGAATTTCATATCGTGCCAATACTCCTGCACTGGTTTGTCATAAACATCCCGAAAATAAAACAAGCCGCCGAATTCTTCATCCCAACCTCTGACCCACATCCAATCGAGAATCTGGCAACCCAGGCGAATCAACTTCGGATCGTTGCCGCGCAATTTGGCCTCCCAAAGAATAAACCAGGCGCACTCAATCGCATGGCCGGGGTTAAGCGTACGACCATCGAAGTGGTCGATGATGGCNCCGTCTGNTGACACAGTTTCCATCACGCACTCGATATCAGATTTCATNAAGTCGCTGCGAATCTCCTTTATGGCAGCATCGATATCGGATGTGAATGACTCNTCACCGAGGTTTCGNCGTAACTCCTGCGCGGTGACCATCGTGATCATNGGCCCNCCNATGGCCTTGNCCGGTCNTGTATCGGTAAACTTGGGCTCTGNCAGAAACGGATCCGCGAAATGCCGNTTGGCCANGNAGAATAANTCACGNGCCCTATCCGATTGGNCAAAATCGCCCGTCGCCTTGGCCATGGCCGCATAAGCGATGGCCGCAAACGTCTCCGTAAACACGTAGCGCCGTTTTCGGATCGGTGACCCATCACGCGTTACGTGGAACCACATACGACCGTCATTGTCGAAGCCATGCCGCGAGATGAAATCGATACCTTGCCTTGCCCAATCTAGCCACAAGGCTCTCGGCTCGACGGTGTTGTAAAGTGTGCCCAGCAGCCAAGTTGCTCGGCACTGCTGCCACATACCCTTGTCGGTGTCCANCAGCGAGCCGTCTCGNTCNCGAGCCAGCAGAAAACCTCCGTGTTCGCTGTCAAGACTGCGCGGCCACCAGAACGGCAAGGTATCGTCAAGTAGACCATCACGGTAAACCGACAGAAGCCGTTGTTGTTCGGCCAACTCCATCAATCCTACGCCCAATCGAAAAAACCGATCGACTTGAGATCTTGCTCCAGATTAGCAACCGATTGGGAAGACAGATATCGCAAGGGAGGCCGAGCCGGACCGCAATTCACGCCAACGATCGCCATCACGGCCTTTGCCCCTGGTATGTAGTTATACTTGGCGATGGTGCTCACCATTTCCACAGACTTAGCCTGGTCTCTCTGAGCCGTATCAATGTCTCCCTTGTCAAATGCGGCAATGATTCTNCGGTAAAGCGGAGCTGAGAAATTATAAGTACTCCCCACTGCTCCACGGCAGCCGANATGAAGACCATCAAGTAATTGCTCATCGCAGCCAAAAAGCATGTCAGGAACGCATCCTTTCGTGTTGAGTATCGCACTCAACTGATCGCGGTCGGGATTGGTGTACTTTACCCCGACAAATCCGGGAATCCTTTCCGCAGCNAATTGTACAAATTCACTTGTGTTGATCGTCACGCCAGTCATGCCCGGAATATCGTAAAAATAAAACGGCAACTCAGGTTCGGGCTCGATCACCTGCACAAACCAGTCGCAGAGTAAGGACGCATCGGCCGGCTTNAAAAAATTCGGAGCCATCGCCGATATAGCGTCCGCGCCGTTTTCAACAGCAGCACGCACCAAGGACTGGGAATCCGGCAAATTGTTGCAACCCACGTGNGCAACAAATTTTAGCCCGTTGNGATGTGCCACATTCCCCCATANCTCAAAAAGTTTTATTCTCTCATCTGTGCTCAGCGAATGACACTCCCCNGTCGTGCCGGCAACGAACACNCCTGTGACCTCAGCCTTGGCCAAGTACTCTGCCTGAGCCGGTACGCAATCGTAATTCACAGAAAAATCGCCGTGCATCGGGGTGTGTACGGCAGCAATTAATCCATCCAATTTCATGTTTATCGCGATATTATTTTCCTTTTGAAGATAGATATTATTATAAAGTCTAAGACCAAACCGGTTCGAGAAGCGCCAGTTGAATCTGTAGGCAGATAAAAGTCAATTGCCCTNCCCCGCCATAGCATCCAGTTCGGCTANCTTGAGGCGAACACTGACGATATAAGGCGATTCACCCTTCGTCCAGTGACCGTAGGTNGTGGTCACAATAGTATCGTCGGGCAGCACCTCCACGGGCGGATAAGCACAGTCCCAGCGGTTTTTGTTGTCCATCAATCTTACTCGGTACTGCCCCTCTCGNCCGTTCTNGATATCGTCGTAGGTCCCTACCCANGCCACCCAGTCTCCCTTGGTCGGGGTATCATGCGTGGTATCTCGAAACGAAATAAAGAGCCTTCCGTCGGCGGTGTATTTGCCTGTGTGGCGGTCACCAGTGAGTGCGGCTGGTAATTCACGCGGCTTCGTCCAGCTCTTGCCCTCATCATTAGAGAAAATAACGTACGAGTTTCGGCGACGGCTGTTTTCCCGGAGTAGAACGCAAAGTTGTTTGCCATCCGGCGAACGAATGATACCCGGCTCGCACAAATGCACGTCTGACCGGGCTAGAATGCTTTCAGGATGGGACCAAGTCAGCCCGCCGTCGGCGGAGAAAGTCTTGTAAAGCTTAAACACTACCGGATTGGCAAGTTTTCCCTTCTCGGAAAAGAATCGCCCGTCATCGTGAAACATAGCCATATATTGACCCTTTCCTGTTTTCAATGGCTCCAGACAACCCATGACCACAATGCCACCCCAGTTACCCACCGCTTTCAATTCGCTCCATTTCGCACCCTCATCCCCGCTGACTGCCAGACGAGCCGGATAAAGTCCGCTCCACATGATGATTCGTTTCCTACCCTCCTTATCCACTACTCGGTGAATCGTAGGGACCTCACGACTGGTCGCCCAGTTAACCGGCGTTGGCAGGCGCTGGCTCCAGGTTTTGCCGCCATCTGTGCTACGCTTATAAACGATGGATCCTCGCCCATGACCCTTTGGATAAACGATGAGTATTGTCCTACCATCATCCAAAAGAACGGTGGAAGGATGTCCGAGGTATTGTCCCGACTCCTTATCAACAACAAACTGCCGGTGTGTCTGCGCCGACAAATCGAGTGTCGGAATCGTGTATCCACGTGGCATGGGTTCTGCCCACGAAAGGGAGAGTGACACCTGCATACTGAGCCATATGCCAATGATCTTGTATTTTCTCTTCATTTAAATTTTTCCTGCATCGGCCATCTCGGCGGCTAGTTTGGATTGATAAGCCTTATGCGCCACGACATTTTCGTGGGCACATTTGGCGTAAAAAATAAATCCCAGCGCACGACGATTTCGCGTGGCACTAGAGTTAGCCTCGGCTCGGTGGATNGTTAGTGCGTGGTGCGCTAGCAAGTCTCCAGGCCGAGCTGTACACGCCACCTCATCGAGCTGGTCTGAGCCTTTTCCAAAATCTGTAATACCCTGCGAAAAGCCAAGAGTNTGGGTGCGCCCATGAGGGCGCATACCGTTCTTGTGTGAACCTCGAACATAACGCACGCATCCATTATCCTCATCCACCATATCGAGAGCCATCCACATCGTGAGCGCATGACAGGGCTCAAGCATGAAATAAAAGCCGTCCTGATGTGGCGGAGTCGCTTGGCTCAGCGAAGGAGGCTTATTGAAGTATTGGACGTTTCTGCCCTCAACAGATTCACCAAGGAGTTCCTCAGCAAGACGCCTAGGTTTGTCATTAAAAAAGGATTTAAAAAATTCATCGTNCTCATGTAGGCGCTGAATCTGCTTCAGTGTAGTAAGATTGGTCTTGTCTTCATAAAACACATGCTCTGGCGGCAACGCAGAAACGCGNTCTTCAATAAAACGCTCTATTGCCGTCTCGATTTGAAAGAGTTCGCTATCTGTAATAAACCCCGTTACAGAGACAAAACCATCCTGTTCAAAAATCTCCCTTTGATTCATATTTTTAATGACAACGAACCGCAACGGAATGAGCAGAGTTGATTGTATAGATCTATACGAAAAAGTTACGCATCACCTAAGCAGACTTAAAGATAAAATTCGGAAGGCACACACATAACTCGAACAAATCAGAGTCTATTANAGAACAATAAAGGCGCACAATAGTGCGCCTTTACTTTTCATTTAACTTATTCAACTCAGCCCTTGGCAGCGTCGTAGTTGGCGCCCACCGCATCCCAATTAACAACGTTCCAAAACGCCTTGAGATAATCCGGGCGGCGGTTCTGGTAGTTTAAATAGTAGGCATGTTCCCAGACATCACACCCCAGAATTGGAGTGCGGCCTTCCATNAACGGCGTATCTTGATTGGCCGTACTGCAGACACACAACTCGCCCTCTCCGTTCACACACAACCACGCCCAACCACTGCCGAAGCGCGTTGCCCCGGCAGCTTCAAACTTGGCTTGAAAATCAGAAAAACTACCGAACGCAGCGTTAATTGCGGCAGCCAGTGCGCCGGANGGTTCTCCCCCTCCATCGGGTCCCATGACGGTCCAAAAAAGTGAGTGGTTTGCATGGCCACCCCCATTATTACGCACCGCGCCACGAATATCCTCCGGAACGGCATCCAGATTGCTCACCAGTTCCTCAATCGACTTGCCCTCAAGATCTGCATTGCCGGCGATGGCGTCATTGAGCTTTGTGATATAGGTATTGTGATGTTTGCCGTGATGAATTTCCATCGTTCGAGCATCGATGTGCGGCTCCAATGCGTCGTGTGAATAAGGTAGATCAGGAAGTGTGTGTGCCATGATATATTTTTCTGTTAATTTAAAGGTTTCAGCTTTGTTGGCCTAAAACTGATTGGCCAAGCGGCAAANAAANTANCAAAGTAGCCGGTTCGCACACAAGCCATATCCCTTTCCCGCTTGGCCAAACAGCCCATCTCAGCCGGCCAGCCTGACGAAATTTTCAAGCATCTTTAGACCGACTTTCTGACTTTTTTCGGGATGAAATTGTGTGGCGAATATATTATCCCGCCACACAGCAGAGACGAAATCCACACCGTATTTCGTACGACTGGCAGCAATTGAATCATCCTCCGGTTGGGGATAATAGCTGTGCACAAAATAAACGTGACTGTCATTNTCGACCCCTAGAAACAGAGGGCACTCCGGCTGTAAGATTTCGATCTGATTCCACCCAATCTGTGGAATCTTTATCCCTTGCCCATCCGGAAAACGAACTACGCTCCCTTCAAATAGAGCCAAGCCAGCTGAACAGCTATTGAACTCCTCGCTCTTCTCGAAGAGCGCCTGGTAGCCAACGCAGATGCCTAGGAATGGTCGGCCAGTTTCAATAAACTCCCGTGTGGCTTCGAGCAATTCCTGCCGCTTCATCGCATTAACGCAGTCGTCGAACGCGCCAACGCCAGGCAGCACTACAGCCGATGCGTCCTTCATTCCGTCGGGAGACGGAACCAACTCCACCTCACCACCTACAAAACGTAGCGCTTTCTCGACACTGCGTAGATTCCCTGCCCCGTAATCCAGCAGGGCGATCATCGGATGCGTTTGAACCAGCCTTTTGGGTGGTGCGTAATGAGAAANCGTTCACACCGCTCATGATCAATCTCAAATTCGGGATGCCTGGCCAGATACTTCTCAAGCGCCGGCAGCGGCCCAGGGCGTCCTTTGCGAAACATAAAAAGCTCNTCGATTATACCATCCTGAACGAGGCAATAGCTGCCAACCGTAGTCATTGGCGCATACATCTCAAGCTCCCTAGCGACGTGTTCCTCGGAATGGTCGCTGTCAAGGATAACTAATACCGGTCCATTCGNGGCCTCTGCCATTGCNCGTATCTTGTCAGCAATTTCATCCGAAACCGAACTACCGATGAGATAGGTCACTCGAGGGTGTGATAGCTGGTGCAGTTTTTCGATGTCCACCGANACGACCTTGCCGTCAGTCCCCATGAGATCGAACAACTGGGCATAAAAATAAGCCGAGCCACCACGATTCGTCCCGCACTCAATGATGAGCGAAGGTTTGACCTCGTAAATCGTCTCCTGCGCGATCCATAGATCAAAGGTATTTTGCCAGATTGGCTTACCGAGCCAATAGCTCTTGCCAAAGTTGTTTGTCTTGGTGACCAGTTGGTGAAAAAATAGCTTCTCCACGGCACGCGCAAACAGCGCGTTGTAGAGGGAGATCACCAGACTGCGAAAGCGCATGTACATTTCGATCCAGACCGGCATAAGAACAATTCCACCGGCGCGCGAACCGTATGGCGAAAATCACTCAGTGGCAATCACCGTGTGCCCTGCACGACCACTGACTGCCCCGTGAAAAACCCATTCTTCCAAGTACTACGCTGCTGGACCGAGTGGCGGCGACAACAGCAACTCCACGGCAGATTNTCACTCGGCGACGCACGGATGCAGATTGGCCGCGTNATTCTCCCNGCACGACTGCACAGCCGAACGGCAGCCAATCGGCTGACTAGTGAGGCGAAAATCACTAAGGACAACGATGCTTGGCAGATACAGGTACTCGACACAGATATCAGCTTCTTCTGGCCGACCGAGCCAGACCAAAACCTGCACTTTGTCATCGAGCAGGAATTTTCACCTGCCAATCCACATCATTACACCACTCCGCCGATCCGGCTATCGCCGGATAGTATNGTGCTCGACATCGGCGCATGCGAAGGGCTATTTGCATTTCGAATTCTCCNAAATGGATTAGCCAAAAGAGTGGTNTGTTTTGAGCCGAGTGAGAGGATGTCAAATCTGCTCATTCGCGGTACAGAAACAAATGGCCTTTCCGACGGTCTGACCATTGAACGATGTGGTGTCGGCAGGCAAAGCGGCAAGGCGCGAATGATAAGCGGCACAAACCCGGACGCCGGCTTCCTTGAGTATCTACCAAACAGCGATATACACAGCGACAGCGTGGCGGTCATGTCTATCGACGACTACTGCCGGAACAACCAACTGGCGCTTAGCCGCAATGATCTCATCAAAGCCGATGCCGAGGGCGCAGACCTGGACGTTTTGCTTGGCGCAGAGGAACAGATTCGCAACGGTGCGCCTCAACTTGCCATCACGACTTACCACATCGACGATCATGCCGAGCGGATGATCGCATGGTTGCGTGACATTTGCCCGGCCTATCAACTACGACTAAAAGGCTTTTCCTTTTGGACTGCCAAACCTCGTCCAGTGTTGCTACAGGCATCAACGCTCTAATGAGTAAATCTCGTCCACTCATCGTCGGCCTAGGGGAGGCCCTTTATGATCTGCTACCTAATGGCCCAGTACTCGGCGGCGCGCCACTTAACGCAGCCGTTCAAACCCACCAACTAGGGAATAATGGGGTGGTGTCCAGCCGTATCGGGCGGGATGCGCTTGGCCAATCGCTGCTCAACGACTTATCAANACGCGGCATGAACACGACCTTCATCCAGCGCGACTCTGATGCCCCGACTGGAACGGTCGAGATCACCCTTCAAGATGGTGAACCGGAGTACCATATTATAGAAAATGTCGCATGGGACAGACTTCACTGGGACAAATCACTAAGTGGCCTGGCCAAACAGTGCGACGCAGTCTGTTTCGGCACACTTGGCCAGCGAATGGAGCGGGCGCGATCGACGATCCAGAATTTCATCACCTCTGCCAGTCAAGCTGTTCGCCTTTTCGACCTCAATCTGCGTCAGGACTATTTCTCGGCTGAAACGATCGAGACCGGGTGTATTAACGCCTCTNTCATTAAGATGAATGAGACCGAGTTGAGCACAGTCTCCACACTGCTTGGCATCGGCCATGAAGATCCGGTATCGGCGCTNATCAAGCGGTTCAATCTCGACCTTTTCGTGCTCACACGTGGACGGTGCGGAACAACGCTGCACACCNCCGACTCAGCCATCGCTGGACAGCAGGTAGAATACAACGCGGAACCAAACGCCGACTCGGTGGGCGCAGGTGATGCATGCAGCGCGGCTATTCTTCATGGAATAGTTCGTCGCTGGCCGCTTCAAAAGACAGCAAACCTCGCTAATCGTCTAGGAGCTTACGTCGCCTCATGTAAGGGGGCAACCCCTCCTCTCCCCCCCCACCTGCTACCAGACAGCTGAAACGTATTCCCGCTTTACACAGGGACAGCTTGCAAGCAATCTCACGGCCTCGCGCAGCGCATGCTTCGCGTCATCCAAGATGAGTAAGGACAACAAGGAAGAAAAGAACTCCATGAGCAAAATTGAGGAACTCCTCCTCAAGTCAAGGACCATCATGCTATATGGCGAAATCAACCAAAAGGTGGCCCGCGAATTTTGTACCAAGTTGCAACTACTAGCCTCAGATTCGGACGATGATATCACGGTATTCGTCAACTCACCTGGCGGCCATGTAGAGTCCGGAGACAGCATTCACGACATGATCCGGTTCGTGAAACCGCGTGTACGTATTGTGGGTACCGGTTGGGTTGCAAGTGCTGGAGCCCTAATCTATGCCGCACCGCCGGTCGAGGACCGATATAGCCTACCCAACACTCGCTACATGCTGCATCAACCTAGTGGCGGAGTCGGCGGCCAAGCATCAGATATCAGTATCGAGGCGGAGCAGATCGTCAAGATGCGCGAACGACTTAACCAAATTTTTGCCGAACAAACAGGCCAACCTCTCAAAACAATCGCCAAAGACACCGACCGCAANTTCTGGATGACACCAGAAGANGCCAAGGAATACGGCCTAGTCGGAAAAATCATTNAATCCAACGAGGAACTTTAATTTACGGGCGTGCCGGCGTAACCAGCCTAAAAAAGCGCACTCNNGACACCTTCGGGGATATAATGCGGGACATAAATTCGTTGGCCTTTGGNTGGAAATGANTAAGCGACTCCCATGCTTGCCCAATAGCCTGCGTTGCCTGCAGCGAGTAACTACGCCCAACCTCCGCATTAAAGCCCACTCTGAAAATACCGCTGGGCAAACGCTTTACCGTCAGAATCAGTTCTTCNATCGGCTTGACCAAGCCGGGATCGTCGCGACCGGGTGTGCCACCGGAAATCGAACTGGCTCGAAAACCCAGTTCCAATGATCCATCGACACTCAGGGAATAGCCTTGACCATCCGCTTGCTCTGGCCAAGGTGCAGCATCATCATACGTCACGCTTANCACCGGTACACCGAGGCCGGCCGACAAGGTAATCGTCTCCCCCTCATTGGCTATTTGGCCCTGGTAAATTCCGTCCACGTTCAAACCTGGATAACGGCTTCGTAACGCCTCCCGGTTCCGTCCAAGGATCAGGTACTTACCGCTGTCAATTATGCTTCCCTCGGGGAACACATATTGGATGCCGGTACTAAAAAACAACCCGCTTAGATCCAGCGCCTTGTCACCAATATTTTTCAATTCAAGAAACTCAAAATCGCCTTCCATCTTGCCCACTTGGCCAAGCGGGTTATACATAATCTCGCTAAATACAAGATTCTCACGTAAACCGGCTAAGTTCGGCTCACCGGCAACAAACTCGACTGGTGTCGACCAGTGACTCCACGCCATAGTACCGTTTCGCATTCTCACTCGCGCACGGTATGTGCCGCCCTGACGTACAAAACTTTGTGGGATGGACACGGTCCTGATTAACTCAGCACCTTCTCTCTCCCAAGTAGAATTGATCTCATACTTCCACGGTTGATCCTGCTTGAAATATGGTGTCTTGGGATTGGACACCTCCGCCAATCGCCACTGTATACCGGTGAATATCTTGTTGTTCGTCGAACGCCCCAGTTTAAAAGAACTGCTCTGAAACCGGAGCGCGTCAAGCGGGAATCCCTCGGGACCGGAATAGCTGATTACCGGTGCCTCCGGGATATCGGTGAATTTCGACTCATACTCAAGATAGTTGTAACCATAGCCGCGAGGATCGCCGTCACCAATGCTCCAGCTCCCGGGATCAGTGTCGGTCATGAACCCGAGCATGTGGTTCATCATGCCCTCAAAGTCCTTCGTCTTCAGTCGCCTAGTCCATGTCCCGCCCTGATTGCCCTGACTCTTGGGCGACGCATAAAATTGCCCGCGATGACTCCCAGCCGTTCTCGGATGGTAATTCCACATGAACTGATCTACTTCGACAAAAGTTCGTGTCTCGCCCGGCGGATTGATGAAACGCGCATGCTCGTCGATAAGCTGGCCGATTTGCCCACCGGTCGGAGACGCATCATCGAACAGTAAATCTAGCAGTTCTCGAGCGCGGTTCTTGAACTCGATTTTCAGATCCTTGTGACGGCCCAGGCTACGTTCGATGTTGATCGCACCCTGCCAATGTGTTTCCGGGATGATGAGCATATCTAAATCCCATGGCACCGGATACCAATGTCCATCAGGATGGTGATAAAACACCTTGTTCCACCCCTCACGAATATCCACATTGCTGACAATCCGATTAATACAGCGAAACGTATAGTAGGTCGGCATGTGAAGATTATCTCGCCACCACTGGATTGGCTTAGACCGACCGTAGTCGCTACGAAAACTATTCCAATCCGATGCGTTTACGGACTGCGTTGGTCCCTGATTTCGCTTGTCGCCATTGCCCCTCTCGATCTTATAGACGTTGCCGTCCGGAAAACCATGCTCTTCAAGAAAGCGGCTATCGGTGTGCTCGACATACAGATATAGTCCCCACAAATCTCCATCGTATTGGGCATTGCGTCTTCCTTGTGGGGCCTCCTCGACATCATCAATTACGCGGAAATGCACAAAATGAGTTTCAGGCGCTAGACCACCTGCCAAGTTATATAACTTGAACCCGATCGCCTCCTCCATCCCTGCCATTCCGCGGTTAACGGGCATCCACGGTGCAGCGCACCCATTAAGATTAATTGTTTTTTTCGGATGACCATATTTTCTACCGTAATTGTCCCTAGCCTCCAGTCCACGAGTACGGTTGAAATAGAGTCGCCACTTATTCTTTCCGGAGACATAGGTCGAAAACTCGCCGCGGTTCCTAAACTCAATATGATCGTAGACTTTGCCGTCATAAACCAGCGTGCCATTGAAATGAACCGCATCAAACGAGCTGTTATACTGTGAGTTAGTGATGTCGGTCTCATTGGCAATCAGGTGATACGTTGGCAGTGACTCCATCACGCTAGATGGAAAGGTGTATTTTTTACCATTAACCCGGTCCGAGCCAACCCACGACGGCACACCATTGTAGCAGAAATAGGCAAAATTAGGCTGCTGATCGTCAGCGTAGGGCAGTGTCACGTTATTCCCCAACGCATCCTCCACCCGAACCCGATAGCGCACGAGAGTGCGATTCTGCTGCACCGACTTTGGAATGGTAACAGTGAAGACCAAGTCGTTCGGCGCAATGTCGCCTTCCATTCCATCATCGTTCATTGGTAACTCAATCCACCCGCTCTCGTAATCTCGGTCTGTTTTACGAATGTAATCACCAGGTTTTACTATTTGATAAAATAACGTCACAGAAGTCACACCGTCCGGATCAGTTGCCTTGGCGGATACAAGCACCGGCTCGTTCGCTCTCGGTTGCTGCGGCTGATTTCTCACCTGACGCACCTGTGGCGCAGCGTTGATATTGAATACAGAGTTGACCGCGGCGGGAGTCGGAACACCCGATATAGCTGCATTATCCGGTGTACGCAGCTCGGCATCGATCGAGAAATCGCTACTGTTCAGCGTAGCGTTCAATGCGTGAATGGCAATAATGTTTTCCCCCTCCTTCAAGATTGAACCCGGACTGGGTATGTCAACCTCCTCCCAAGCAGCCTCGTGGTTGTTTGCAAACGAATTATACCGCAACGTCCCTTCGGGAACATTAACCCGTGCAACCTCTTTGCCGTTAATCCAAACCACCGCACCATCATCAACATAAATTCGTAGCGTTAATCGAGCTGGGATTTCACCTGCCTTTATATCAAACACCCGCCGCAGGTATAGCGACGAAAATTTACCCTGCATAGAGATCGTTGTCTTATCGTCTCCATCGCCGTATCCGATAGGTGTCTGACCATTTTTCCAACTGTCATCCTCCTTAAAATCTAGTTTACGCCATACCGACCGAGGTGAGGACGCCTCACTGGCCCCCTCACGATAACGCCAGCCTGAGCGGCCAGCCGTTATGAATATCACTGGCTCCTCAGTAACACTCTGCATTCCTGAGGACCGCCACGAACCTCCCAAGTCATTATCGAGCGAAGGATGGATGAGTTCCATTGAGCAGCCAGCGCCGCTGGCTGCTGTTGGCCAAGGAAAACCGGAATTGTAGTCCACACGGTCCACACGACGACCTCCAGCATCGCGCAGCGTCACAGTCTCGCCGTTTGAAAGCCTGTTAGCATATGGGCCAAGGACCACGGAGGCATTCAATTTGAACTTGCGACGCAATTCTGTTGGATTCTCGGCTACTACAAGATAATCGCTTGGCTTAAGAAGTGTGTTTTCCGGAAAGACAAATTGGATGCCATTAGAAAAATACCAAGCAGATAGATCCATGACAGCGTCTCCGGCATTGTGCAGTTCAATAAACTCGACTGCATCCGTCTTTGGATCGGCATCATAATGTATCTCGTTAATGACCACTTCACCCCAAACCGCACTTGAACGGATGAACACAACCGTCGCGATAGTAAAAAGTCGAAAACAACTCATCGGCGCTAAGGATTAGCCGGAGTCACCAGTCTGAAAAACTGGGCTTGACCCAAACCCGGTGCAATGATGCGAGAAACTGCCCCGTCCGCTTCGGGGAAAATCTGCATCAACGGCTCCCATGCTTGGCCTAGCGCCTTACTAGACTGCAACGCATAGCTCCGCCCCACCACTCCCACGAATACAACCCGTAACGACCCGTTTTTCAAGCGAATGGCCTTAAGGGCCAGACAACTGGTGGCATCATTGGGATCAGTACCGGCACCATACTCGTTTGCATTTGCCAAGCCGTCGGCATCGGCATCGAGCAACGCATCGGCAGCATCCTTCGGATTCAGCCCGTTTGCCAACTCCCAGCGGTCCGGCATACCGTCAAGATCACGGTCTTTTGAGTCACCCGGTTTGGCCCAATTGGCCGCGTTATTACCATAGCCCAACAGATCGATACGAAAGATCGGCAAGCCGCCCTGCATTGGCAAAACCGGCCAGGGCGAACTCCTGCCATACTTCACCTTCTCGACGAGAATATACGGCACCAGACCAACATTCGGTGGAAGCTTCTGTGGTTCATCCGGCCGAATCAGGTGAATACTCTCTCCTGCATTATTCAGGCGCCCGTTAAAAGGACCCACCACTCTGATAACCCCACCGAGTTCATATTCCGTGCGCAAGATCGACGGTTCAACGCCGCTAACATAGACTGTCTCACCAGCTGGCAAAACGAAATCGGTCGGAAACGTAAATTGCACCGCATTGGCGAGCTGCCAAGTGTTGCCCGAATTGTTCAGATCATAAAAAGGAACTGGACCGTCAGAAATATTTTTAAGCACAATGTACTCGGATGAACCATCGGTCGGCGCATACATAATTTCGCTAATGACGACCGGGCCGACCCGCGGTCCGTTATTCGGAGCACCTCGTCCCTCACGGAATGCGGTTAATAAAGCCGCGTCCTGCCCTGCGCGAATGGGAGAGCCTAGAGACATGTCCTTCTGCGCAGCAAGCGGGCCTGTTCCATTTGGATAACGGCCCAACGACACACCGTTGGCAGACGGACCGAAACTCACCTTGTCAATGAAGCGTATAATTTTCCCTTCTTCATCAGACTCAGACAACCAAACCTCATCACCTCGAGAAGAACTCAGCGAAAACCCAGAATCACCGTTGTCGAGTAATAATGCTTTTTCGTAAAAAACGTGATAACCGCGAGCCTCGATTGTGGTACCATCGGGTATGCGATACTTCTTCAGATTATTCCCGCTGTCGCTAAGGAACCAGCCACCAAGATTAACCTCTACACTGCCTGCATTATAGAGTTCGATAGCATCCTCCAGCGGCGCATCTGAGTGGGCTAACACCTCGTTGATAACCACCGTCGGCACTTGGCCAATTTCCTCACCAGGAGTGCCATTGTAGCGAATGCTTGAGTTCCAGTTGACCGGGTTATTTAATTCGAGACTCGGGTCGATCACTTCAAGGGAGCTACCATTACCATCGGCACGCCCCGGCCAAGCTCCGTCATCGGAATAGTCCACCAGAAACACAGTATCGCCATTGGCATCTATCAAAGAGACGGTCTCGCCGCCATTACTAAGCCGCCCCTCAAACTGACCAGCTGCCAGGCGAATCCCTTCCTCACCATAACGCGTAATGAACGCCTCTCGGTTCTTCGGCACAACAATCCGCTCTCCAGCTGCCAGCGACAGGTTACCAAATCGATAGTTTATGCCCCGGTCAAACTGGGCACCGTTTAGCTTCACCAAACTGTCCCCTGAATTGACTAACTCAACGTATTCATACTGGTCGCCCTCTATTGGATTGTACATAATCTCGCTCAATCGCAGGCTTCCATTAAGTGGAGAAACAGCGGTTGGATCAATCAGAATCGCATAGTCGAACCCCACGCGGATCGACTGTGGATTCTCTGTCGCGAGAAATAGACCACCCTTTATAGCTGGCGTACCCTCAGCAATTTCCTCGCGGTAAAAGTTTTGCCACACATCATCGTTCTCCCACTCGAAGGCTAGCTCATTACCTTGACGCACAATACGAACCGCAATCTGCTCCTGCGCAATGTTCCTTGACTTGAGCGTGGTGGCCTTACCGTCACGGCTAACTTTACTGATCAAGAGCTTGGTACCATCATTAAATCCGATCGTGTAGCGCGTTGAACTCGCCCCGTCCCCGAGGACAACCATCAACCCTGTGTCATAATCACCGAACTGCCTTGATACCAGACGCAACTTGGTCTGCAGTGCCCAATCGGCCTGCGACGGCAGCGGGCGGTTGACAAAAGGGTAAATCGGATTGCTTTTGGCCAAAGGTCTGGGCTGGTCGTTCAGTACCTGTAGTTCGAGCCAACCGGGCACATCATCCAGCGAATACCATACAGACGGCGAAAAATTACCCCGAGGCATGATGTTATCAGTGGCCCAGAATGGCTCGAGCAAAGGTTCGCCGAATCCGCTGAAACCATTCGACCCATACACAGCAGCCTCTCGTCGCACCTCAGACACCTTGCCGGCCTCATCGGTCACCTTGACGGTAAAGCCATAAAGACCAGGTCGAGTGAACCCAACCGCAGCAATTGCTTGACCAAGAGGTCTTAACTCGACCTCATCAAGATGAGTCGCCGCCCAATCAAACACCAGCGACTGGGCCTCGGGGTCATACGACTCACGGGCATCCAACTCCAACACATCGTCCATCGAAAGATTCCAAGAGGCTGGTTGTGAAACAAGGACCGCCACAGGCGGGGCATTACCAGTCTTGTTAACCTTGATCTCATCCGAGCTACGAACGTTACCCCACTGATCAGTACCCACCACCTTGACCGTCTGTTCCCCCTCACGAAGTTGAATCCCGCTGACCGACCAATTAACGAGTCCTGTCCAGACCGACTTAGCCTCGGAGTGCCCCTCTACCTCCAAGTGAATCACCCCATAAGGCGAAGTGCCCTTAAGATTGAGTTGATTCGAACTAGTTTTCATAGATGCACCCTTGTTGGTGGTAATCTCGAACTTCTTACGCGAATAATTGGTGCCAAGTTCTCCCTTTACAGTGTTACGACGTGAGGAAAAAAAGTTTTTGTATTCGCTCGCTCTTGAGGAGTAGGAATTACTCACCCTCTCCTCGGCGGCTAGCCAAGCGTTCATGCGCGGTGAATTATATGTGTAGTTTTCTGTGAACTCAGCTAGATAGGAATAAAATAGACGCTTATTGTACCATTTGACAATGTAACCGCTAAAACCGGGCATCCCTTGATACAGCTTGGAGGAAGCGTTGCCAAAAGCAAGATCGCTATCCCAATGGAGAAACTGGAATTTTCCATCGTCATAACGCTGGTAAAAATAGCCGTTCTTACCACGCCGCAGCGAGAAGGAGTCCCAGTCATCAATGTAACCTCGCACCATCGACATGATCATGGTCTGGTGTGGGTCGACTAGACGTTCTATCTGCTCCTGTTTGTAACTTTTACTGACCGTCCGGAAAAGGTTGATAAGGGCGCTATAGTCGTCCTCCCACTCGTTAGTGCGTTTCATCCATTCTGACCGGTACCGCCCCGGGTTGTCAGAACTTTTGTATCGCCAATCAGCATTACGATTTTGGCGTGACCAACTATCCGTAAACCACCATTCGTCATCGATACGATAAAGATTCCCTTTAACACCTTCTGTAAAGTTGCGGCTCAGGAAATCATTGGCCACCGGCTCCACTTCCTCTCGCATTTGAGGGGAGCTGCTGTTGGCCGTAAACCATATCATCTCATTCTCGTTAACCACATGCCCCATCAAGTATAACATGTATCGGGTCAACCTGTTCCGACTAACACGACCATTGGCATCATCATCCCAAGAAAGCTTATATTTGCCACGAAACCGCCGGTCATTGGGTATCTTCCACTTACCTCTATTAACATTGTTGCCACGTGTCCACGGGCTTCCACTATTCCGCATCTCACAATTGTAACGAATATCCTTCTCGTTTGATATAAATGTCGCATTGAAGTAGTGGTTCGATAGGCGAGGAAAATTGTATTTGTACTTGGAACTACCCCCATTACTGATCGCCCCCATATCGTAGTCCGATACGACCAGTCTCACATTCCTCAAATCCGTTTTCGGCTTACGATTGTCAACGATATACAAAGCCGGAAGATCCGGACCCAACTTTGGTTGATGATATCTCGCACCAATTTTAGTTACAGCTTCCACATAAAACTGCACGCGTCGGCCGTTTGTGCGATACTCGGTCAGTGTGCCTGTATAAACACCATCCCCACTCACTTCATCTCCGCCACGGTTACCGTCATCGTACATCGTCTTGGTCTTCCATGAACCCGTATTGTTGGATGAATCTGCACGATGGCGCAGCTTCACCGAAGCTAGAGGATCAGCCGATGTGACGCGGGCCGTTACTCGGACAGACTGGCTTGAGGTAGGCACAGCCGGGCTGTGGATAATGCCGTCGACCTGTGGCGGAGTTTTGGCCATGAAAGTTGAATTGCGCTTGCCAGGCGTGCCAAGATTCTCCGGAATTTCTATCAGGAAACTGCCAGCAACACTCTTGTCCCAGGTCCAGGCAATTAGCCTTGGATTACCTCGAATCCAGCGCGCCTTGAAACGAATCGTCAGATCGTCATTGCGGCGTACATCGGCTGTCATATCAATCTCCATACGGTTGGGGCGGTTGTCTCCGTGACCATCAGAGATGAGATGCAATTCACGGCCATCCATGTATGTCGCCCAATGAGTGCCTTGTGCCAGCCATCCGTTCGCGCTGGTTCCACTTGTAGACATCTTATTCGCATTTTTAAGGGCATTCTTTTTTGTGCGGGAACTGATTGCCTCGATTCCCGAAAGGACAATCTCGGAATCACCCACAAGGTGCATATGCAACTCCCGATAATCGTTTGCACCGCCCATGGTTCGCAACTGTCGATAACGTCCGGTCGTGGTGTATTCCCGAAAGGTGCTTTTGCTGGTCTCATCGCTGTCTCGCCAGGCGGATGGCAAGCGGTTGTCCGACCAAGGATTGACTAATTCCATGCTACTACCCCCGCCTTTTGTCCAACCCGGCCAGTCACCGCGGTTACGATAGTCAACCTCATCGGCCAGATTTCCATAGGCATCTTCTAGACGCAGTAATTCGCCTGGGTTGCTCAGTTCACCATCATAGTTACCAAGCACATTTCCCAACTGATAAACCCTATTCATATAGGCGGCATCGGCAGCGATCACCAAATAGCCACCACCCTCAATTGTGGTGCCATATGGAAAAGTAAAATTAACCCCATCGACAAATCGCCAGCGAGAAAGGTCAATTGCCTCGACGTCCCGATTATAAAGTTCAATGTACTCTCCACCCCGGTGGTCGCCCGGCGGATTGAACATCACCTCATTGATGACCACGTTTTCATGCCGCGCCGGATTATTCATGCGTCCCTTTGTATCGCCGCTCCCAGTGAACCACTCCCGACCCCCATCCGGATACGCCTGTAATGAGCCTTCACCTCTTGGTCTGTCAGGCAGAATAGCTTGAAGGACTTTCTCTCCGTTAAGCAGGTATAGCGGCATCTGCCCGCGACTCTCAAAATCGATGGCAACCACAGCCATACCACGACTCGTCGCCTTTCCAACCAAAGGCGCACGGTCGGAAAAGTCTCGCCGAGTGGATATGGAAAGGCCGGCGAGATCCACCGTGCCCTCGCCAGCGTTGTACAGTTCCACCCAGTCGATACGACCCTCGGCCGTAAAATGCACCTCATTCAAACTAAGTGCTTGCCCAAGCCCAGCTCGGCTCATGTTGGCCGTACCAGGCGTCGCATCGGTAAATTGGTACCAATCAGACCCTCCAGTTGGCTTGCGACCGAAGGATCTGCCATCCAGCGACACATCGGCCCGTGTTGCAGTCACAACCGTAGCGCCATCCGGTTTGGTCAAATAAACCGTCACAGGAGTTTGAACGTTGAGTCGAGCAGCCGAAAAAGAGATTGTGGCAAGTGATCGAGCTTCAATTTTTAACGACCTCGAAATCTTTCGTTTGGCCAAGTTGCCAGGATCATCACTAAGATAATAATTGCGAAGGTCGGTGGAAGAGTCGGTGGGATTATAAAACTCGATGTAACCTTCTTTTCCAACTTTTGGATATATTTCATTAATAACCACTCCCTTGGATGCCGGAACCGACGCGCTCAAGCGACACCCAAAAACAATATCCGAACTGGTCGGATTGGTCTGATGTACTTCGACCGCAAGCACATTTTTACCCCGCTTCAACTTGCCTGACTCGATCGTAACAACCCCCTTCTCCTCCGTTGCATTTCCGACTGTCGCCGAACTACGAGTGGTAAAACTCACCGTTCCACCCGGCATGCGTGAGCGGCCAACCTCCGTACCGTTTAAGTAATAGACAGCGCCGTCGTCAATAATCTGGTCGATCGTCAGCGTCACCTCACTTGGATCGCCGCTGTATGTGAACTCTTTCCGGAAGTAATAACAAAGTTGGCTGCCCTTGTTTAGGCCAGTCTTGATTCCAGGAGCAGGCAACGAAGAATTCTCCACCCCCAGCAGGCCGGCCCCGGATTTCCAAGAGGCGTCGTTGAAGTTTGTGTTACGCCAAGAAGTACGAAGATTCCTATTCTGATCGTTGTACTTCCAGCGATCACCGTAATCAACCAACACAATGCCAGATGAAAGGTTCACTTCTGGACTGGCAAGCGGTAATTCTACATTAAGCACCGGGTCCCCACCAGGCGTGCCACCGGGCCGCTTGCTAAAGGACCAGTTTCGCCAATCATTAACAGTAAGGTCCGAATCCAGAAGTATAAGCGAATGTCCTGTGCCATCGGCGGCAACAGGCCACTTACCGCGATCATTATAGTCCAGCGTACACATAGTCACACCGTTCTTGTCCTTGACCGTGATGCGGCCACCCTCGTTGGGCAGGCTTCCGGACCATGGCCCAAATACTTTAACACCGGACGGGACACCGTGCTGTTGCCGAAAGGTACCCGGCTCAATATTTGTTAGGATGATTTTCCCCCAATGGACGAGGAAGGCCTCATCTGCCCGGTTTGGATTAAATGCCGGAAAGTCCAACTCAACGTCACCGCGCAGTTTCCAGTCGGCGATATCAAACGGGGTGGCAGTGATATTGGTCAATTCGATCCACTCTGACGCATCGCCTCGCGGGTTATACATAACCTCGCTTATAACGATTTGCTCAGCACGCACGCCAACGGCTAAAATGCAAACCCAAGACAGATTTATTCGCATTAAGAATCGGTTCATAATAAATAATCTAAACAATCGCTTCTAAGTAACTTTAATGTATTAAGTTATCAAAGATAACCCAAAATCAGCAGTCATTGTGCCGGAACGATTTATAGCTGATTTTGATTAATTGAAAACAGATTTCGAACCGCACGCGCCCTACCGACGCACCAGGAGTGCCAACGACGCGGTCTTATTCTTGGCAACTTTGATCTTTATTATTTGTAGCTCAAGGAGCCTAAGATACCGGTGTCCATAACACATGATTTTATCCCATATCAAAGATTGAGAGGGAACCCGCTTAATCGAGGTTCGCATGCATCTCATCATCGGTAGGAGTCTTCGAGGGCACACCTTCCATGGGAATATTCACCTTGGCGGTCCAAAGAATGGCATTGAGCATCAGTTTGCGATTGTCGTCGTGCTGCCAGTTCATATGTACGTGGCCACCAGTAAAGCCAAAGCCGCGTCCACCGTCGGCACGCTCGTACGCCCAAGCTAAATGCTGTGTTTGACCATTGGCCACCGCCTTTCGAACAGTCGGATTTCCACTGCGCGCGCCGTCCGGCCGTTTTAGTGTAGAGGCTGGCGGCACATCGGTCAGGATTGGCGTCACACCCTTAAGATCCTTCACGAAACGCATATGATAATACCACTCATCATTAGCGCTGTATGGATTCACGCCATTCCAAATCGCATGCTTTTGCGGCTTGAAATTCGGAATCCAATGCGGATTCACACTCCAGTGTAGGTCACAAAACCCGCCCATCCATTCTAAGAATTTGTCGCCCGGATCACCCTTCACCGCCTCGGTTGCCCAGTGAATCATTACCACGCCCTTCCCTTTTTTCATTAGCGCATCAAACTCATCAAGCTTTGAGTTTAGAACGTGCCCTCCATGGCCGGTGCAGAAAATGACGATTGCGGATGCATCATTCAAGACGGATTCATCCTTCGGATAACCCACATCCTTAAGCACCACAGCCTCCACCGACAGCCCAGACTCATTAAGTGCCTTGGCTAGAAGCATATTGCCCGCCCGATGCTCATGAGCCAACCGACCATGGCTCGGCTTGCCGGAGATAAAAACGACCTTGGCCTTGTCAACCGCCTTGACTACCGCACAAGACAGTAAGCCGACGAGCACACACAGATTAAGGATTAGTTTTTTCATTGGTAAAATCATTCCACCTTCCATGGCCACGGTTTCACACGTGCACGAATAGCCCATTTTTCCCATTTGGCAGAAAGTGTCTTAACCTTGTCAGGGCGCGACTTCGCAAGATCATTCTGTTCACTACGATCGACCTCCATGTCATAGAGTTGCCACGGGTGCAGCTTGGCATCACGGCCGGAATCGCCATAGCGAACGAGTTTCCACTTACCGTCCCGAATGGCGCCATTGAGGTGGTGGTCAAAATACAGCGCGGCCTTTCGTTTAAGTTTACCCCCACGAAAAGCCGGCAAGAGACTGACTCCCTCAAGTGCTTGAATATTGTTACCGCCAAATTCGCGAGGACACTTGACCCCGGCTGCATCAAGACAGGTGGACATAATGTCTATTAGATGACCTGGCTGATGCTCTATACGACCGTTGTTTTTAAAATCAATTCCCTTGGGCCAAGAAACGATGAATGGCGAGGAGATTCCACCTTCGTGAGCAAAATGCTTGTACTCGCGGAAAGGGGTGTTGGAGACATTCGCCCAACCGCGGCCTACACCGGTGAAGGTGTCCTCTGGACCAGCCATGGCGTCCGGCCCATTCTTTACTGGGCGACCATCGCGCGTTTGCATTGGCGGCCAGATTTTGGTTTGGAATCCGTCGCGACCGAGCCGCTTGTATTTGCGATTATACGGCTTTTGACTGTAGCGGCCGAACCCCTCCGCGCAGGCGCCATTGTCCTGCAGGTACATTATCAATGTGTTATCGAGCGTTCCTTGTCTCTCAAACTCCGATAGGATACGGCCAATGCCACGGTCCATGTTGTCGACCATCGCCGCATAAACTTCCATGTTGCGGATGTCCCACTCCTTATTGGGCGTCTTTTCCCAGTCATCGGACTGCCGCGAAAGCTTAAGAGCTTTTCGAATTAACCCCAGCTCTTTCAGACGTGCAAACCGCTTGGTTCTAATATCCTGAAACCCACCATCATACACTCCTTCGTACCTGGCAATATCCTCTGACAACGCGTGCATTGGCCAATGCGCAGTGGTGTACGAGACATAAAGAAACACCGGCTTGTCGGGCGACTCCATGGAATGCTCCTTGAGAAATGTCACCGCATTATCGCTGATGGCGTCGGTGTAATAGTAGTTATTGGGCTGATACTTTTTGTCGTTCTCAGGCGTAATGAACTGATTGTCGCGACAGAGTGTGGCTGGATCATAAAAACTGCCTGCACCAATAATAGTGCCATAAAACTTTTCAAAACCTCGCTGCAACGGCCAGTTGTCTTTCGGTCCCTGCGGTCGCGTATGCTTTGTTACATGCCATTTTCCACTCATATAACGGCGATATCCGCCCGTGCTAAGCGCCTCGGCAATTGTCACTACATCCCGCCCTAATTCGCCACGATAACCGGGAAGTTTGTTGTCGCCCGTCATCAGCCCGATACCCGCCTGATGCTGATACATACCCGTCAGCAAAGACGCACGAGTTGGGCAGCAACGCGAGGTATTGTAAAACTGTGTGAAGCGAAGTCCGTTTGCAGCCAACTTATCAAGCACCGGTGTTTTTATCTCGCTACCATAACAACCGATATCCGAGAAGCCCATGTCATCGGCCATGATAATGACGATGTTCGGCTGCTTAGTCGCTTGCGCTACCAGCGCTTGGCCAAGCAAGAACAGAAATAGAAAAGCGCATTGCATGCAAGGAGCTTCCGCCTGGCTAAGCTTGAGGTCAAGCAAGGCTGCGCTTGTTTAAGCGTTGTTTGATTGGATTTAAATTAAAAAACAAGTCCCAAGCTTAACAGGAAGCGATCCCCGTTGCCGTGATCCAACATACCTTGGCGATCATAAAAATCATGTTTCCACTCGAGACGCATATGGGTGATATCATTAAAGTTCCAGTATAATGCCGGACCGGCCATCAGTGTTTCAGTGCCATTTTCTTTATAAAGAAAATCTGTTTCCCATAAAAACTGGCAGTTGGTTTCTAAGGGATAAAACTTATAGCCCAAATCGAGTGATAAATAAATCTCGGAAGGCATTTGATTATCATGAAACCAATAACTCGCTGAACTCAGAAAAGCAAGACGAGGTGTTTCGAAATCGTAGCTCAAAGACAGGCCGCCACCCCATTCACTATCGTAGATTTCGTAATCGTCGTCGCCAGCCAATGGCACGCGCACCATAGGCTTTAATGACCACGATCCACTTCGGCCATCTAGGTTAAAGTATTTCTTCAACGGCAAAGCCAGTGTGGCATCTCCAATCCCATTATCATGCTCGACGCGCTTGCCCCCCCATCCATCCGGCATCTCACGGCGGGCATCCAACACGTACGGTATCTTGTAGGTTAATCGAATCGATCGATCCCAAGTGTAAACTCCCTGGAAATGCAGAAGATGCACATCCTCAGTGAAGCCGGAATAAGTGGTTCGGCTACCCAATAGCAGATCATCCTCGTGACGATACTCATTGATCATCTGCAAGCCCCAGCCGTTATCCCAGCGCGGCATCATGTTCATGATCGGCTCGTCAGCCGAAACAATCCAAACAGAGAACACGACGCCAAAAACCGCCGCATTACGTCCCAACATGTTTACTTGGATTTCTTTGCCTTAGTGTAGGGATGTGACTCCAATTGACCCGACTCAAGAGAGTATCTCTCGACAGGGTCGTACCCAGCGGCGGTGATCGCTTTGGCAAGACTTTCATCATTAGGCTTGAGCCCCGGCAGCAATGCCACGGTAAGCAACTGCGTCCTAGCGTCCATGTCGACACCCCGCTTATATCGGGTGGAATCCACAAAAGGCAGCTTGCTCACCTTGATGCGAATACCAAGCGCACATGAGGGACATACCAATCCCTTGACATAACTTAGTGAAACATCCTTCCTCTCTTTCAATAGCTTGATCGCGGCAGCAGCTCGCACCTCCTGTTTTGCATCTGGATCACCATCTGCTGCCGTGGCCGTGACCATTCCTAATCCCGCCGCGATCATTATTGCACCCCAACTTTTCTTACTAATTCTTTTTAAATTCATTTTCTTCTCTTTCTTTTTTGTTATTCAACTCATTAAAAACCTATGGACACACTCGTGCCCGTCGATTGATCAGAAAAGGAACCGTCGTCGGTTCCTAGAAGGAAAAACTGGGAGAACGACCCAATTTAACCGAACGTGTTTCAAACTGCCAGGATACAGCGTCGGTAGGTCGTTCGTGAGGAATGAAGGATGGAGCCGAGTTAATGTCTTGAACCCAATAAATCTCATTAATCAACGCCAGAAAACCCGCCTCTCCAGAACTAAACTGCTGATGATCCTTTGAGAAAGCCAGATATTTTCCCGATTCGAATGTATCGCAAAAGGGACAACAGTCGGAATTGTGATGTGACTCTCCGCCTTGAGATTTTTCGGAGTCAAGGCAGCAGCCTGTCAAAGTCGCATTTTGTAATGCAGCCGCAAGCAAGCAATGCGAGGAAGCGGGTAACCAAGCCAACAACAGTAACAACAGAACTATACGTTGACCAAACGTCACAAAAAAAAAATGAACGCATTTACCCAACCTATCAAGTGAAAAAACTGAAATTATTTTTTAAATGGTCTAGGAGGTTTAGGCATCAATGCCTTGGTGTCAGTAAGCCAAACAGACAGCTTTTGATCCAATCGCTTGGCCAAGCTCGGCAGCAGCTTTGCCAGATTGTTCCTTTCACCCAGATCGGACTTGAGGTTGTAGAGCTCAACTGATTGGTCGTCATAGTTGCGAATCAACTTGTAGTCGCCTGAGCGAACCGCACCACCCAGCCGATTGTCCATGTGCCACGCGTAATTTGGGAAATGAAAAAATAATTCCTTTCGCTTGAGACTGCCACTTCCCTTGAACAGGGAAACCAGACTCTCACCATCAAGTCTCTTATCACCACTTGGCTTGAGACCGGCCAACTCAAGAAAAGTCGGATAAAAATCCATGCTTACCACCGGCTCATGACTGACTGTACCGGCCGACACCTGGCCCGGCCAGCGCACGATCATTGGCACCCTAATGCCGCCCTCGTACAAGTGTCCCTTTGATTCACGTAACGGGCGGCAGTCGGACACCCCGGCAAAGCCACCATTATCACTAGTAAATATAATGATAGTCTCCTCTTCGAGATCTAGCGATTCGAGTGATGCCAAAAGCCGCCCCATTGCAGAGTCCATGGCCTCAATCATCGCACCATAGCGAGCATCATTCAGACCCGGACCTTTTCGATTCTTATACTTTTCCAACAACGCCTCAGGCGCCTGCATCGGCCAGTGAACAGTGTAAAACCAAAGATGCACCATCCAAGGTTTTGATTTATTTTCTCGAATAAACCCGATCGTCTCATCAACCAACCTATCAGGCAGGTATTCCCCCGGCTCTCCGTCCGACAGAGTTGCGATGCGGTAAGGCGAAAAGAAACTCGGTGGACCACCGTATGAGACACCACCGATGTTGATATCAAATCCTTGATTCAAAGGTGAATGCTCGTGCGCCACCCTACCCTGTTTTCCGACACCCGGTGCTATGTGCCATTTCCCAAGAAACGCATTGGCATACCCCGCTTCCTTCAATCGCTCGGCGATCGTGACATGCTCTGCCTCGATCGCTGGCACCATGTTCGCTGGCTGTGGACGATTATCTTTCGGAAAAAAATTCCCAGGAAGATGTGAAGTCATATGCAGCCGGGCCGGTGCCTGACCTGTCAACACCGCTGCACGAGTCGGCGAGCAAACCGGTGCTGCCGCGTATGCGCTTGTAAAACGCATCCCCTGTTTTGCAAAACGATCAAGATGAGGTGTCTCGACTAATTTGTTTCCCTGACATGCCAGATCCATCCAACCCAAGTCATCGGCCATGACAAATAGAATATTCGGTGAATTGAGCGCCTGAAGCTGCATTTGAGCAAATACACTCAAGACAATAATAGCCCATATGATAATAGTTTTTTTGAAGATGTTCATCCTGTCGAAAAAGCAAAGTTGCTACATTTCTNTATTCACTCCAAGCTTACGCAAGTGAAATCAGCACAAAAATATTANAATATTTACATTATTTCTATATTTAACTAATAATANATTAACCAAATCTCTGGACACACAGAACCTNCCAGATTAGCTAGACGTTTATCCCTAAATGGTTTTTGATTTCGCTCCCTAANCAGATGAAGTTTTTAAGNATAATTACCTTAGCCATTACAGCACTCCTGATATGGACAGGCAACACACTTGCANAAGATTTAAAGACAACCAAGCCGTCAAAAGCCGGATTTGATGCAGGTCGACTTAAGCGAATCGATAAAATGATTCAAGGTTGCATCGACAAGGGGGAAGTCCCTGGTGCTGTTGCGCTTCTTATGAAGGATGGAAAAATCGGCTACCACAAAGCCTTTGGCTGGGCGGACGTCGAAAGCAAAAAATNACTCAAGAAAAACTCCCTTTTNCGAATCGCATCCATGTCCAAGTTGATCACCACAGTGGCCGCCTTGCAGCTATACGAAAAAGCTAAATACAACATGTACACNGAGCTTGGATCTATTCTTCCTGAATTCAAGGAACAGACAATTCTCGAATCCTGGAATAACGAAAAAAATGAATTCATNACAAAGCCAGCGAAGAAAAAAATCCGGATGAACCAACTTTTCACCCATACCTCGGGAATTGTGTATCCTGTCTTCACCACCAAGGGACGAGCGGGATATNTGCAAGCCAAAATCACAGATGCATTTCCAGGTAATGGCGAAACACTCGAAGATAATATCAGGAAACTCGCAAGTGTGCCGTTAGCCCACGAACNAGGTGAAGGCCATACATACGGCATGAACATGGACGTACTCGGGAGAGTGATCGAGGTGCTAGATGGGCGACCGTTCGCGAAGTACATGAGCGATGAAATTTTCAAACCGCTCGACATGGATGACACCGGATTCTCAATTCCAAGTGAGGACTACGATCGTTTGGTTTCCGTATACACAATTAAGGATGGAAAGATGGCACCATTCGACGAAGCAGTATTCTCAGAGCGACTTCCCAACAACACTCCCGAGTGGTGGAAACTTAATCCTGATAAAATTGCCCTCGGCGGTGCGGGAATTATTTCCACAGCTTACGATTATGCCCGATTCCTCCAGATGCTGGTCGATGGTGGTGANCTCGATGGCAAACGTATCCTCGGTCGCAAAATCGTGGATATGATTTCACGTGGCCTTCACCATAACGACCCGGAATCCAGCACGTCAGTCGGCCTCAGTGTTAGTGTCGTCACCAATGTCGAGATACATCTAAGCCCTGAGTCCCAAGGCACCTTTAACTGGGGTGGATATTTTTACACGTCCTTCTGGGTTGATCCGAAAGAAAAATTTGNCGGTGTACTCATGAGTCAGATCAACCCCGGAAACTCTCAAATGGGCGGCAATTTCAAACTCATGGCCTACAGCGCCCTTAAATAAAAAAACGATATGAAATACATCATCACTGCGATGCTACTAAACTGCCTGCAGACAGTTATCTTCGGGCAAAACACTACAAATTTTGCCCACATCGGCCGAATAGANCGATTTGAACCTCAGGTNAACCAACTGATTCCNGAGGAAGCCAAAATCGAAGTACTCTGCGGCGGATTCGAATGGTCTGAAGGTCCGGTTTGGATTCCTCAGAACGACAACAAATACGGGGGNTTTATACTGTTTTCCGACATTCCAAACAACGTCGTTATGAAATGGCAGGAAGGCAATGGGGCATCAGTTTTTATGAAGCCGGCGGGATATACAGGTGTGGCTGATTACGGGCGTGAACCCGGCAGTAATGGACTAGCACTCGACGAACAAGGCCGCCTTGTNCTGTGTGAGCACGGAGACCGCCGAATTTCTGTCGTCACCAAGGGCGGCGGCAAACGCACCCTTGCAGATCAATGGCAAGGCAAACGACTCAATAGCCCCAATGATCTGGCCATTCGAAAAAACGGCGACATCTTTTTTACCGACCCCATTTACGGCCTGCCTCAACGAGCCAGCGACCCTATGCGTGAAATCGATTTTTGTGGTGTATATCGACTGCAACCAGACGGCGCTGTGACGTTACAATATAAAGGCATGTCCCGCCCAAACGGAATTGGCTTCTCTCCAGATCAGAACACCTTGTATGTTGCCAACAGTGATAGCCGCGATCCCGTTTGGCGCGCCTTTCCCGTAGNGAAGGATGGCAATCTCGGAAAAGCCAGACCCTTTTTTGATTCGTCAAAAGATGAGCGCATACCCCGTAGCGGAGGCGATGGATTAAAGGTCGATGCAAACGGCAACGTATTCGCCACCGGCGCCGGAGGAGTGCTGATTCTTTCGCCCAACGGCAAACTGCTTGGTCGATTGATCACCGGTGAAAGNGTCGCCAATGTTGCTTGGGGAAATAANGGCTCGGTACTATACCTCACCTCNGACATGTATCTTTGCCGCATTCAAACCAAGACCAAAGGTACCGGGTTCTAATCGAAAAAACCAAACCCCACTGGCTTAGCGTTTTAATGGCGGTAAACCGTAAAACTTCAGCGCGTTCCTGTAGAAATATTTCTCCTGAGCCGAACGCGGTTTATCCGCAAAGTATGCCTTAACGACTGCAAGGTATTCGGCATACGTTCCACCTCGCATAGTTACCGGCCAGTTACTACCGTAAATTANACGCTCTTCTCCAAAGGCGTCCAAAAGCACATCCAACTCGGACTTGTAAAACGAGGCATCCTTTGGTGATGGTTGTCGGTGGGACTGCTGAAACAAACCTGAAATCTTACAGTACACATTCGGATTCTTTGCTACCTTTTGAACATCCGCCACCCACTTAGTATCGGCTGGTTTTCCCTCAATGTCCGCACCTGCCACATGGTTCATTAGGATTTTCAGATTTGGCAATCGCTTGGCCACCATATCCACATCCTCNATGCTGTACTGGAACATCAACACGTCCAAAGTCTTGTCCATGTCTGCCAACAACCGAAGGTCTGCCCATACGGCCTCGTTCTCAAAAAACGAATCGCCGCCCGGACGCTCTCGCATACGGATACCTACATAGCGTTTATCCTTAGAAAGCTGAAAAAGGTNCTTTTTAAAATCTGGCGTGCCGATTTCAAGACTGCCCACCAAACCGATGTATCGGTCGGGATCATGCTTCACGAGATCGAGTACCCACTGATTGTCGGAAACCCACTTGCTCGCCTCAACGATAACCGTGGCATTGACTCCATTTTCGTCGGACACCCTGTCGAAATCCTTAGTTAGAATTGGCTTGTACAGCACCTTATCCGTCTCGGGCGGCCACGGCACGCCTTCCGCTCGGGAGGTGTCATAAAGGTGGATGTGCGTATCGATGATCGGGATGGAGCCGCTCTTTTTCGAGGTAGCACAACCANCGGCGATCAANGCCGTGAANATTAGAAATAATAATTTTTTCATTTTAAAATCAAACACGCTTGGTTAAGCCGCTCATAGGTGAATCCACTTCGGCAAATTCCTCCACTGGNACACCCATACGCTGCATTGTCGCTAGGTGGTACTTGGAAAGAGAATAGTTTCGGCGATACTTGAGGTAACGCCCCGATCGCACGGTGCCGCCGCCACCACCGGCAAAAATAACCGGTAGATTTTCTTCACCATGAGCATGCCCGTCCCCCAAACTCGACCCGTAGAGCAACATCGTGTTATCTANNAGCGTCCCGTTTCCTTCGTCGATACTCTTCATTTTGCCGAGCATGTATGCGAATTGGCGATGATGCCAAGCGGTAACGGCATTATACATATCCCGTTTTTGGGAAACTGATTTCCATGAGTTGATACCATCGTCNTCCTCAGTCTTGCCGCTGATATCGCGGTAATGCGACAACGCATGCCACGTGCCACGCACTCCATCAATGAAATCAAAGTAGCGATTACTCTGCCCGTGATCAAGCATCAGNGATCCGACCCTCGTAGCACCGGACCAAAAACCAAGCACCATCAGGTCCATCATCGTTCGCATATACGTTTTGTGATCCTCTGAGATATCCACCNGCGGACGCTTGAACTGCAAGCCCTCACCTTGAGTAATCACAGATTGGCCGATTTGTTTCTCGGCAAACTCCATCCGGCGTTCAACGGCACGAAGAGTTTCCATGTACTCATCTATTTTTTTCTGGTCCACTTGCCCAACGCGACGCTTTAGGCTTTTCGCCTGATCATTAACAAGATCGATCACTCCCTTGTCTGTCACTCCCTCACTCGCCTTTCGAAACATTCGATCGTAGACCGTACGCGGGTTCGTATCCCGTGTTGCCGGTAGTTTTTCGTTCACCCAAGAGATGGAGTTCCGTGGTAGGCTATTGGAAAAGTAACCCTCGCNTCGCATCGACATCTCCAGCGATGGTAGCATCGTTTCAGCACCAACGTATTTGGCGATGATCTGGTCAACCGAAGCCCCGCCTGCGCTCACTCTCGAACCGCTGTAAGAGCCACCAGTCAACCAAGTAGCCGTCCCTGCACCATGGCCGTTGCCTCGAGGGGTCCAGATATTGTGACCGACAAGGATATCTTCTTTAAATGGCTCAAGATCCTTCATCCACTTATTCAGACGCTGCAGTTTTCCGTCTCGATCGACCTTATCCGGCTCCCAGCTGCCCTTAGCCACGCCGTTAGGAAAATATAGATAACCCGCACGTAATTGGGGTCGCTTAGGGGTCTCGGCCAGCGCTGAGAGAGGTTGCATCGCCTCCAGCCAAGGTAGNCCNACGGCNGCGCCCACTGCACGGAGCATAGTTCGACGAGAAAGTTGCCAGGATTTAGCCATCNTTTACGACTGTTTTATTTTTGTTGNCCTCGGTAATATCCCGATTCTTTCGAAAATTAAATGGATAGCTTGCACACACTTCGCGCAGCAAAGTCTGCATCCTGTAATTGTCTTTCTTGAATACTACCAGAATTTTTTGGATCGCCGGCTCNTCGTAATACTCGAGTTGCCGACCAAGCGCGTAGGAAAGCATTTTGCGCGTCACCTGACGAGCCAAGTCATCCAGTTTCTCGCCCGTGATCACATCGCGCAAACCGATCGGGCCATCGAACTCAGTACCACTTGGCAAACGACCTTTTGAGTCTATGGACCTGCCACGACTCTTGGTACGCCAACGACCAAACCAGTCGTAATTTTCCAATGAAAACCCAAGTGGATCCATCTCCCGATGACACGAGTTACAACGCGGATCCTTGCTGTGCATCTCCAGCTTTTGACGAAAAGTCAGCTTGCGGTTTTCCTCAATACCCTCATCTAATTCGCCAGCATCCGATGGCGGCGGTGGCGGTGGGGTTCCCAGAAGAGAATCTAGAATCCACTCCCCCCGACGGATTGGGCTAGTGCGATGGGGTGTCGATGTCACCGCCAACACAGATGCCTGTCCGAATAGACCATATCGTCGCTTATCCGTGTGGACAACACGGCGCATATGATCCCCCTTGACACCTTTCATTTTGTAAAACTTGGCCAGTTCCTCATTAACATAAGTGGTCTTGGACTGGATTAACTCGGTCAAAGGCTTGTTCTCCCGGATCAACGAGGTAAAGCCCATGGCCGACTCTTTTTTCATCGCACCCATCAGTGTATCGGTACACCACGGATTATCGATCGGATCGAGCCGGACGCGCACTCCCAATGCATCGAACCCCAGCCATTGCGCTGCAAAAACATTACCCAAAGTGTTCGATTTCGGGTCAACCAGCATCCGGGTCACCTGCTTCTCGAGTACCTCCTGACTAGCCAGACGCTTTTCCGAAGCAAGCCGAAATAACTCTTCATCAGGCATGCTGGCCCAAATAAAATACGACAACCGGCTGGCCAACTCATATTGATCGACTCGATAGGGTTCGTCTGTTTCCTTNGCACGCTCGGATTTCAGCAGAAACGCCGGTGACACCAAGACTGCACCAAGCGCACGTCGTATTCCCACGGCAAAACTTTCACCTGTANCCCGGGANCGATCGTAAATAGAAAGAACATCACGCACCTCACGCATCATGGGCGGACGGCGAAACGCCCGTGAAAGAAAATGATCAATGATCTTAACTGCCGCCCCTAACTCATCATCCTTAGCGCTTGGCCAAAAAGTGAACACCGAAGACTTTTCATTTGGCCACCCCTTCAACGGAACCGTCGCCTCCACCGCCTTGTCAACCGCTCCGAGATAGCGCTCCATCAGAATAGGCTGCAGGAACAGGGTATTCGCACTGTTGTCAAACCCGCTCTTACCGCTAAGATCGATCGGGAAATCCTCAACCAGATTCATGTTCAGCCCAAGTAAATCACGCAGCGTGTTACTGAACTCGATGTGTGTCAGGCGTCGAACCGGCTCGTATCCGGGATCGTCGACCGCACTGTAATCAAACCGGATCACTTCGCGATCGAGCCAAGTGAGCAATGTCTTCTTTTCCAGAGATGTTGGTTGCCCTTTTTTCTTTGGAGGCATATCCCCATTTTCCACACGACTTATGACTGTCTTCCATAGGTCGAGATTCTTGACCAACGGTCTGGCCACCAATGCCGCCTCTAAATTCACCTCACCTTTTTGTGTGTCACGATTATGGCAATCGAGACAATAATTCTCCATTAACACTAGAGCTTCAGTCTCCGCAGACAAGCCTTTGACCGGCACGTTAATAATCAGGGCAAGCGCGAACCATCTAATGTACAACTGTAGTATTTGCCGAATCAAAGCAATGTCTCCGAAACGCAACACCCTCAATGCTTAGCCAAACTATGGCAAGCCTACTAGCTGCACAGAAGAACTTGGCCAAATTAAAGATCGCACTGCTATAAAAAACAACCGCCCGATAGCAGGCGGTTGTCAATAAACTAATAAGTTTGGTTTTGTATTACTTGGTAGTTATGGCCACATCGTCGATGAACCAACCGGCCTGCGGGCCGTTGTCCTGCCCAGAGTCGCTTGAAAAGCTAAATTCCAACCTGATCTTTTTTCCAAGTGCCTCGGCGGGCATTTTTGCCTTCTCGAGTCGCCACTGCTTGGAAATGCCTCCGCGAATCCAGATAGGATTTTCAATCAACCATTCACCTTCCTCATCAAGAATCATCACCTGACACCAGTCCACGAGTTCACCTTCAAACGGCGCCTCGCAGTCGCGGTAACTCCAGAACTCGAGCCGTGCATTATCGATCCCGGTCAGGTCGATTATCGGAGAAACAAGGAAAACATCAGTGTAATCCTCATAGTCCTTGGTTAATCCAGTTCCGTAAGCATTAACCGCACTGTGAGCCGTCCCCGGGCCATTGATCGGCTTGCCCAATTCCCATAATGTACCGCTCTCGCCCAGATCGGATGTTTCCCAGCCCTTGGCTCCGGACTCGAAGTCCTCGAAAAATAACGGCGGAGTGGCAAGCTGTGCCACCCTATAAAATGCCGAATAGCCCAAGTCTGAGTCTGTATAGGATGTACTATCCCCGAGAGCACCTCCCTCCGGATAGGCATCAGCGATGGTCTGCCATGGCGCTCCAAGCCCAGCCTGACGTTGAATCTGGTAAATGTTTCCAAAGCTCGATTCCCAGTCGAAAGTGAATTTGGCGCCGTCAGCCGAAACACGGCTCGAATGCAATACGATCTCCGCAGCAACCGCCCCCCCTGCAAACGAGGAGGCCACAGGGACTGTATCGAGATGTTTGCCAACGCTGATATAGAGATCGTCAAACAATAGATTCCCAACACCTGCGTTTAACCCTGAACTCATAACCAACAAAGAGAGTAAATCAGATTTCGGTTTTCCAAGGTCAACCGTACCAGCCGGATTACGATCGCTTACAAAGTTCTCAAAGACCAAAACTCGCTCGGACTGTCCAGCCTCTGCAATATAAACAGAGAAAATATCACCGTCTTCGCCGGACTTGTTTTCAACATCAATCCAAATATTGTAAACGCCCCCAAAATCCAAAACAGTATCACCAATCGTGTACTCGTTGCCCACCCCATCCCGAGCATTTAAGTTAATGGGGCCAAAGCCTGGCTCCTTGGTTAACCTTACAATGGGTCCTGCATCATTATTGAAATCACTAACAAAACGGATCGGTTTTTCCGTAATGCCAAAAAGCACATTGACCTGACCGTCCACAGCATCATCATCTAGGGTAGCCAATCGAAAAAATACGGTCGCCTTTTCGCCTTCAGCGATTTGAAGAGAGCGCAATTGCAATGCATTGAGGTCGTCCGCCCCGGTAAAACCAAGCGCCTGATTGCCTTCGGCACTGAACACCACCGCGGCCCCTACCGGGTTCTGCCAACCACCTTGACCATTAATAGTTTTACTAAAATCCTCAGCATTCGCTGCATCGCGCGATTCAAAATCATCGATCAGTATCCATCCTTCAGCAACCCCAGAAATCACGTCAATAGTTAAATTGCTTTCAATCATTTCATTACCCCGCACGGCCTTAAGCTTGAATGTGGTGGGTTCTATGACAGTCACCTGAATGGAGCCAACCCCAAACTCTGAAGCCGAATTCACAATTCCATCTTGACGATAATTCGGATGCAGAAGCTCCTTGGGTTCTAGAATAAGAGTAGCATCTGCGCTTGCATCCCAATTCATTGTAACCGTCCCACCAGCCGCCACCGCCGGGAAATCCGCAGTAAACCCTCGGATCTCAAGTGGCAGTTTTTTCTTCATGCCCGTCGGGATACCGTTAGAAAACACCAAGCCAACTTCATCATCACTGAGCGCCCTTTTCCAGATAGCCACATCGTCAATCAGTCCGGTCACCCAGTGTGAAGCCGAGGATCTCAGTATTCCTCCAATCGTCGTGTCGTTCACCCTAAAATCGCCCTCCGGCTTTGCCACTATTTCCAAATCATCTAGTTCACCATCCACATATACCCTTCGCTCACCACCCTCCTGCACAAACACCACATGATGCCACTCACCATCATACGGCTCGGCCGTTGTCTTGATGTGGTTCACTGTCGGCCATCCACTCTGACGAATATAGAAATCGATCGACCCGCTTCCACCATCACTTGCGGTCCCAATATTGAATAACGGATTACTGTCCCCTGTGTTAGCCTCGGAAAACAACCTCAAATCATTCTGACCATTACCATCCACCTTCGACCACATCGAAATGGTGTATGACTCGTGCTTGTTAGCTGGTAACTGATCGGCTGCATCATGCACCCGGCTAAGCAGCGTCTGCTTCTCGTTGGAAAATGAAAACGCATTGCCTATTCTTCCTTCTACCACGTCATCCGCAGATAGATTGGTCAACTCCATGTCATATCCATTCACCAACTCCGGTGTCTTGCTGCCCTGAACCTCGTCCAGCGGCCAGTACGCCACCAAACCGTTTTTAAGTTGAGCGTTCAGGTTGAAAGAACCAGCAATGACAAGAGCAAAACATACAGCCGTTAGATTAAAACGATGAACTTTCATGATTGAGGAACAAAGAAAAAATAGTGAAAGTTAGAAAAAATGTCAAAACTTTACTCCAAACTGATAGGCTAAACAAAAAAACGGCAAGGCATCTGCCTTGCCGTTATAGAAAATCAACGCTTAACCAAATATACTAATCGTTTTTCACCTTCGCTTATCGCTGGCTTTCACGGCCAAGGCTCGTTTGCCTATACGCTCGCGCAGGTAGTTAAGCTTGGCCCGGCGAACCTTGCCCTGCCGTTCAACCACCAGCTTCTCAATACGAGGCGTGTTAACTGGGAATACGCGCTCAACGCCCTCACCATAGCTGATTCTCCGGACGGTGAAAGTTTCGTTCAATCCATGCCCACGTCGACCAATTACAAGCCCAGCAAACACCTGAATTCTCTCCTTTTCACCCTCGACCACCCTAGTGTGCACCTTTACAGAGTCGCCCACATTAAACTCCAGCGGATCCTTACGAATCTGCGTCGCCTCGATCTTGTCCAAAAGTTCCTGATTCATCTTACTACCTTTCGTTTCAACCTCAACCGTCGGTTCCCCGACAAAAATCACTCTAACAAATCGGGCCGCCATTTCGCAGTCCGCTCTCGGGCCTGGGCCCGCCGCCACCGTTCGATCGCNGCATGATCACCGGAAAGGAGTACCTCCGGCACACTCATCCCTCGAAACTCTGCCGGCCGCGTATATTGCGGATATTCCAACAACCGTTCGTTGAACGATTCGTCTTGCGAACTTTTGTCATCACCCAGCACACCTGGCAATAGTCGCGTGACGGAATCGATGATCACCATCGCCGGCAACGCACCGTTAGTCAGAACGTAGTCACCGATTGACAACTCATCGTCTGCGAGAAACTCACGCACCCGCTCATCAAATCCCTCATAACTACCACAAACCAGCAACAAGTGCTCCTCGGCGGCCAATTCATGNGCAAATTCCTGTNGGAACTGCCGCCCCGTCGGGCTAGTCAGAATCACGCGGGTCTTTTCNCCACGCAATGTCTCCACCGCCTCAAANAGAGGTTCCGGCTTCATAAGCATCCCCGGTCCGCCACCAAAAGGCCGATCGTCCACCGTGCGATGGCGATCGTGCGTATAGTCACGCAGATCGTGGACACCAAGCCTCAGCCGTCCCGATTCACACGCTCGCTTGATGATACTCTCATCCAGCGGCCCCGGGAACATTCCCGGGAACAAGGTCAGCACATCAATTTTCATGGCTGCCCAAAATCTCACCGACCTTAGAGGCCGGGCAACGACGAGTCACTATTCCGCGCCGTCCTTCTCGTCAATAATCTCCAGACGAGTAAATTTGCCGGCCTTAGCACTACCAGCCTGCATCAAAGATCGAATGGCATTCACCGTACGACCAGATTTTCCGATCACTCGACCAATATCAGTCGGATGAAGGCGCAGCTCATAAACTGTCGCTTTTTCCTGATCGACCTCGGTAATATTGACCGAATCTGGATNATCGACCAGTCCCTTGACGACCTGTTCCAAAAAAGCCTGCATGATGTCTAATCTTCCGACTTGGANGCATCTNCNTCCGGTTCAGCAGGAGCATCTNGCGCAGAAGTTTCTTNAGAATCGTTTACCTCGACAACCGCCTGCGGTTCAGGTGCAGAGGTTTCCTCGGCGACNATTTCGCCAGCAGCNGCCACTTCCGGCTCAGGCGCGAGCGAAGGGGCAACAGAAACCTCATCGGTATCGGCCACGGGTTGNTCAACACTCTCCTGAACCAAACCATTGCGGGCTTTCTTTATGAAAGAAGCAACCGTGTCAGAAGGCTGTGCACCGACGCCAAGCCAGTAATCAACCCGATCNAGTTTCAATTTGAAATTGTTATTTTTGAGGAGCGGATCGTAAGTGCCTACCTCTTCGATTATCCTACCGTCACGCGGAGAACGACCGTCGGCTACAACAACCCTGTAAACCGGGGTATTCCTTTTGCCGAAACGTCTTAAACGAATTTTTACCATGCCCTTAAAATATATGACTTCGTGGTCAATAAGTGTGTGTTTTCAACCCCAAACCCAATAAACCCCCGAAAAATGGGGAAGGAACCCTATTCGCTACACATCCTCATTGCAACCTCCTTTTTCAACTTTTTCGCCTATTTTTAAGCCGTTTTCCTCTTGGCCAAAAGGAATGCACGGACTATCACAACNGCGGCCAGTCGCCAAACGCACGACTGGAAGCTATTCGTGCTAGCATTATCGAGTCAAAAGCCGTTCGCGGAGGGAACCAAACGCCGATGCTATGTTCATCCAGAAGATAGCAATTTGTGTGTAAAGGTAACCTCGAGCGAAACAAATGATCCCAGTCAGGTAGCCGAGCAACGGCTAGAAATACGGGACTTCGACCTCCTTCAAAGACGAAAATCCCCAGCGCTNTTCGAACGTATCCCCCGCTTCGAAGGCACGATCGACACAGACCTTGGCCAAGGGATTGTTTCGCAGCTTTATCGCGACGCCGATGGATCTATATCGCGCAACTTNAGTGAACTCATACGNGAAAAGGGATTAACCCCATGCTTTGCTGANGCCNTTGTCGCTCTTAAAGAATGGCTNCGTGACATGCGGCTATTAACCCGCGACACCGGCCCACACAACGTTGTCGCCGTCCATCTANCCGAGGGTAAATGGAAGCTTGTCATNATCGAAGGGCTAGTGAACCGAAGATTNATTTGGATAACCGATTTGTTNGGATGGTTTTTCGACTACATGCTCAATCGTGAANTGCAAAAGTTCGACCGTCGCGTTCANGCGCTGCTCGACCTAGACAAAGAATAATATACTTCCACCAGTTGATCCACCATGCCATCGAGCGTGTAATCGTGCGGTACCGTGGACCGGATCACCTCGCGCGACCAATCACGTTCCCCCACTTCTTTAAGCGCCCAGGAAAGAGCACTTGGATCCTGAGTCTCGACCACCGCACCATTCTTGCCGTTGCATATTAAATTATTCAACCCCGGATAAGTCGTAGCAATGACAGGCGTACCCATCGCCAACGACTCAACCACCGTCCGGCCCATGTTTCCCATTTTGAGCGATACATTTACACTTAAGTCCGACAATTGATATAATTCTGCCACTTTGGTTTGACTGCCTAGAAAGTGAACCGAGTCACCAAGCGAATGAGCGTCAACCCTTTTCAGTAGCGACTGGAAATAGTTCTCTTTTTTGGGATGCGCACCACCAACAATCAGAACCTTAAGCGGACGTTTAGTATGATTCCGAAGTAGCGCAGCCGCATCAATAAGAGATTCGTAATCCTTTAGGAACGTGACTCTCCCTACCGCCACCGCAACAAGACAATTGGCTAGACTGTATTGTGTTCGTATTTGCTGAATGAACTCCATGTCTACATTTGTGCTCGAAAAAGCCCGCATATCGACACCGCGCTGGATCACGCGAACCGAATCCGGAGCCAGNCTGTAGCCATCCACAACATGTGCCTTAACGGCTTCACCAACAGCAATCACACGGTCGCCCGCTGTCATGATNCGACTGTAGGCGTTAATACGGTTAAGCCCATGCACCGTCGTTACCCAAGGAATACAAAGTGGACGCTTGGCAAAATGAGTCAGCCAAGCCGGCATGCGGCTACGCGCATGCAATACATCCGGCNCAAGTTCGTGGAGCGCTCGGCGTAGCACCCACATGCGAGCAGGCACAGTTAGCGGATTTTTGNCAGCNATCGGCAACATAACATGTCGACCACCATCTGATTTGACTTGGGAAACCAGACTGCCTCCGGCGCTGACAACCGTGCTTTTATGACCTCGCTTGACCAGCTCGCGACTGATCTCAACCGTACCNCGCTCTACACCACCNTCATTGAGCTCCGGCAATAACTGGACGANATGCATGGTGGATAATCAGCCCTCGCGCCGACTCTGAATCGAACGGTAATCCTCGGATCCGCTTTGCAAAGCCTCCGGNAGCGGCGACTCTTCATCGANACTCCGGCAACTGAGAACCTTCCCGCNCTCATCCGTATCCTCGGCATACTCAAAACCGCTCTCCGGACAAATCAACCGGCCCTCCACATCAGGCTTAAGTGGATGACCATGGCGGCTCATCCATCCGGTCTGGCGCGCTGGCACACCGCGCATGTTGGCATAGTCCGGCACGTCGCGACTAACAACCGCCCCGGCAGCGATAAAGGCATACCGACCAATGGTGACGCCAGGTACGATCGTCGCATTGGCTCCGATGGTCGCACCGCGACGAATCAATGTGGTTTCATAGATATCACGCCTCACAACCTGCGAACGCGGATTGCTAACGTTGGTTAGCACGCACGATGGNCCGAGGAAGACATCGTCTTCCACCGTCACACCGGAATAGACCGAAACGTTGTTTTGAATCTTGACATTACTACCGATACTTACGCCAGCGGCAANCATCGTATTCTGNCCGAGCACACANTNNNTCCCAATTTCCGCAGAAGCGCAAATGTGTGCAAAATGCCAGATTTTTGTGCCAAACCCGATTGAACAAGGCTCGTCGATCACTGCGGTTTCGTGCACCTGATAATTATCGCTCATTATAAAATCAATCGATGTCAANCGGCTTGCTGTCGTGGTCAAGACTGGCCTGCGCAGCATGCAACACCCGAAGCACGCGCAGCCCCTCTCGTCCGTCAGTTCTAGGGATCATGCGATTTGATGACGCCTCCAGAAAATGGGCGCACTCACAAGTCAAAGGCTCATCCTTTGGCACCTCGACGGGTTCGCCCGGCATCTTGTTAGGCTCAGGCATACCATCTTCGCTCCAGTTCAAGTAATCCCGATATAGCAACAGCTTNTGCTCCCATTGCAACGTATCGTCAAATACCACCATTCCCTTCGAACCGATCACTGTCAATTTTTGCTCTTTAAATGGATTCAGCCAACTCACNTATACGTGGGCGCGTAATCCATTGACAAATCGCATTGCCATCAGCGTCGTGTCAGCCACGTCACCCGTCAAGTAGCTACCACCGCTGCATGTCACCCGCCTCGGCATACGATCACCTGCAAACGACAAAATCACCGACAAGTCATGCGGTGCAAAACTCCAAAGTGCGTTTTCCTCACGCCGAATTTTCCCAAGGTTTAACCGATTCGAGGTGATATATTGCAATTGGCCTAGCACACCGGAGGAAATCAAATCATGAATTTTGCAAACGCAAGGATGATACTGCAGCAAGTGTCCTACCATCAAAACACGCTCGAAATCATCTGCTATACGAATGAGTTCCTCAGCTTCGGCGACATCAAGACAGAGCGGCTTCTCGACAAACACATCCTTACCGGCCTCAAGTGCCCGCTTGGNCAAGCGGTAATGCATCTCCGCCGGAGCTGCAATCGCNACTCTNGAGATGCTTTCATTGTCAAAAACCTGTTCGGGTTCCNGGCATGTCTCAAGNCCATCGTACTGTGCACTGAAGCGGGCAAGCACTTCTGTGTCAGCGTCGCATAGCTGACGCAGCACGCCCAATTGATGAAAGTTGCGTGCCAGGTTCTTTCCCCAATGACCGGCTCCAATCAGGGCCAATCCAATTGACTTGCCGTTTTCACTCACGTCAATGATTCTCTCAAAGCCAAACACTCTCGAACTTGGGCAGCGACCTCACTGAGGTCAACTTTCTCCATGGCAGGACCATCGCCCTCGCCAAATATTGCCACCAAGCCGCGATCGGCCAAAAACCGCACAAATCGATGCTGCTTGGCTTTTGTCATTTTGGCAACCTGTAACACGTCTACCGAGGATGTACCGGCGGTGACGCATTCGCTTAGCATCGCCGTCGAGTCCCCGGTAACAAACAGCCGATCACATAACTGAACAAACGCCGGGATTGGGTTGTAAGCCTCCTCAGAATACAAATGCAAAAAATCAATCGATCGCTTGCGTAGATCGGTTTCAACTGCNACCGGTGTTCGGGGNGATGTTGTCACCCATAGTTCCACTCCGTCGCGAATCNACTCAATGCGATCGAGCAAGGCCNACATTTTCCCGACGTCCATCGAGGCGCTACTTGAATCACCGCCGATAATCACCCCCCATGCCAACTTCTCACTAGCAGGATGTCGCTTCCGAAATGCTGCCACACGTTCGACCGTAAGCTGTTCGTCCATATATGATAAGTTAACTGGTATCGAAACAACTTGAGGCATCGTCACGGCTTCGTCGTATTCCGGAATTACGAGACAGTCATAATCCCAGCGATAGCCGCGCGGCGCGAGTACAGCGACCGATCTCGCTCCTAGNTGCGCTGCCAAAACCTTATTGGCATAATAAGTCCGAGACCCAGCGGAGACAACCAGTTGAAACTCGCCTTCGAAATCGCCAACCCAAAAAAGCGATGGAAAGTGCATCCCAAAAAAATCAAAAAGATGCGACAGCCCGCGCGCGAGGCTAGATCGGAATGAAACCTCTACCACCTCAAAAGAAACACCCAGCAGACGACACAAGGCGATCGACTGNTTGAAGTGCCCCGGGCGACCATCGCTGAGAATTAGTGCGCGGGTTGTCACTGAGCAGTTCATGACATCAATCGAAAGAGCGCATTAATGCGCACACGTTTCTCCATCACATACCCGGCATCGACGAGCAGTTGCCAAACGGCCAGATCCGATGCTGACCGATATTTTTTTTCGATCTCACAAACAATCAGAGGCGGCCAGACACTTCGTGGAACCTCATCAAACATCGGTTGCAACACAGCAACTTCATGTCCCTCTACATCTATTTTTAACGCCGTAATCTGCTTAATCCCGGCTCCACGAAGGAAACCCGGTAACGTCTCCACGCGAACCTCCGCGGCACCAGCGGCCGACGTCTCAACAACTTGATTTTGTCCCCGGTTAATTTCCCCTCTCGACAGAAACATTGTCCCTGCCGCACAGCCCAACGCCATGTTGTTCACTTGCACCCGTTCGTCCAACTTGTTGGTCTTGAGGTTGAACCTGAGACGATCGCACAATTCAGTGTCCGGCTCGAATGCCTCAACCCTTACATCGGTGTCGAGCGATGCCGCCCAAAGCGAATACGATCCGATATTTGCACCGATGTCGAGAAACACCCCACCTCCAGCCAATTCGTTCGCCAAGGCCAAACGCTCTGCACGATCAAAGTATTGCGGCATCAGGAGGACCCGCTGCTCCGACAGGTTACCTTTCGGAAATAGTCGCAGACGCAATCCCCAAACGGTGACATCTGTCCAATCCGAAAGTACTCGCTTGAGGGGTTTGCGCAGCCACAACACAAGACGCCGCATACCCGGCCATGTAGGCAGGCAGTGGCAAAAATTGAGCCATACNCACCGCCATCCCTTTAGGCGATATGTTCCCCATGGTTTTGATTCTACCGGACTCACTGCCCTATCTACGGCATGTTCATACGCAAGCGAAAGTAAGCTTGATAGCCAAACTTTTTCATGGTCACAAATGTTCTTCCGTCAACGGTCCAAGGCTCAAACGGAAGACTACGCCATTGATTACTTTGAATAAACGAACTGGTTTCGACCTTCACCGGCAGACCCAGTTCCGTCCAATCCAGCGTGAATGTGTGTCCGAACGGATCAGCGGTTATCCCCAACCGAATGTCACTTGGTTCATAAACTAGGAACCGAGCCATGGCACCGTTATTGGTCGGCACCACGTCGCCCTCATGCGATGTGGCNCGAATAACNTTGGCAAACTGACCCTTGCCTAAAGGCTGAAGTGTAAGCTCAAAATCANCGGTNGCGCCAGGCGCCAATTGACCGAGGGTGAACACAAGNGTCCGTCCACCATCGAGTACAAGTGCCGGCTCCGGCTTTGCTTTCAGGAGCCTGACATTTGCTGGCAGTTTATTAGTCACAGTTATTTTGGTAGCAACAGTTGGCCCGTAAAAAACCAGACGACTCTTAATCTTCACTTGCTGCCCTGGAAGGTATTTCGGACTACCGACGGTGGAACTCATTTGAAGGTCGCCGGGGGCTGTGGCAGTAAAAATCATATCACTGACCACATCGCCATCGGGCGTAATGATGGAAATCGGACCAGTCGAAGCATTTGCCGGCACACGTGCCAACATTTCACGTGTTGACTTTCGATCAAACTCGGCCAGGCCAGTGCCAAACTTCAAAAATAAGATTTCGTGAAACCCAGCGCCTTGGACAGTGACCATCGTTTGCGCCGGGCCGATAACCGGATCAAACGAGTCGATACGTGGCAGCACAGCAAATGAATTGGTACTGATCCACTTCCCACTCGGCGCAACCAACTCAATGCCACCACCAAGTAAATCGTCGGCCACTGTGAAATTGAGCTTGTCGTTACTCAACACCTCAAAGCCCACCGCCTGCCCTCCAATNTACAATGACTCAAGTCCGATAAAATTGCGCCCGCCGAACTCAACCAACTCGCCCGGTTGAGCTGCCAGTTTATCCTGATTGGCCAAGCGCGGAGGCAGATAAAACGATGCTGCGCTCGTGAAGTCGCCATGCGCGCTAAGAAGCCTAACCGGACCAGATCGAGCATCGNGCGGTACAGTNACAGTGAGCTGCGTCGAAGCAGGGACGGTAAATAAATCCGCCTTGACACCTCCAAACTCAATAGCTGTCACGCGATCGAGATTTCGGCCATGCAACTTAACATCGGTTCCGGCGACTCCCGTATCAGGCTCGAAGNCTGCGAGGTAAGGACCGGCACCTATGATGGTTAACTTTTCAACAGTCGTGCCGGAACCGAAAGTGTTATGCACCGTAAATATACCGGCTGAAGCATTTATCGGCAACTCGACCCGAATCTGCGTCGAAGCGGTTACATTGAACCGCAAATCCATGTCTCCGAGCTGCACCCGAGTAACGTCGGTGAAGTTGGCTCCTCGCAATGTTACCCAACCGCTTGGGTCAGCAAGCACCGGATCAAATGACTCGATCACTGGCGCCCGAGTCACAGTGAGCGCTTCCGAACTCGTACCGAAGCCAAACGGATTGGTAACCTTCACCGTTCCGCTCACCGCGTTGGCAGGCAAGGTGAAGTCAAGTTGCTGCGGCGAGGGATTACTTTGCCCTGCAGCCTCAGCACCACCGATCTGCACACCATTAATCTGCCGAAAATTGAAACCGCGCAGAGTCACCTTCATCCCGGGAGCGACAACAAGAGGCCAAAGTTCGGTGATCACTGGTGCGCGGGTAATANTGAANNGCTCAGCAGTAACCGCTTGGCCAAGATGGGAGNNGACCGTAATTTTTCCACTAAGAGCAGCAGGAACCTTGGCATTAATCTGGGTATCGGCAACAATATCGAACGAGGCNAGGACATTGCCAAAGCGAACAACTGTCACCGGCTTNAAGTTCACACCACGAATGACGACCGAATCGCCGGGCGCACCCACCAGCGAGTCAAGATGGTCGATGACTGGTCCCGGCCCGGCTACAACNAACGATTCTGTACTCGTGCCAGATTCATCATGCGCAACGCTGATTAAACCTTCTGTAAAACCCGCCGGTACAACAGCTCGGATTTGCGTCGACGCCGTGACAGTGAAACTAGCCAAACGCTCACCAAACTTGACCACCGTTACCCCGGTAAAGTTTTGCCCCTCGATAGTCACTATAGTCCCCTGCCAACCACGCACGGGTCGAAATCCGGTAATACGAGGAGCCACAACAAACGCNACCGGNAAAGTAATTTCACCAATCAAAGTGGACAGTTTTGGAAGGGCAGTAGTCGCAGCATCTGGGACGGTGGNGTGAATCTCGGGCACATGTATCCGGCCCTGCCCGTCAATAACAGTTACAGCCTCCCAGTCGGCCAAGGCATCACCGAACCGGATAGCACTAACAGACTCCAAGTTACTGCCAGTGAANACCACACGTGTACCGGGATGCCCGTGACGAGGCTGCATCTCGGTGACGACTGGGGCTGCAATGGGGCAGCTAGGCCAAGCGAAAAAAAACCAGGTTAAAATCCAGGCGCTCAAAAAGGCGCAGGAAAATAATTTGCGGGCCCAGCGCACGTCGACTTAAGTAATGCCAAGGATTTTTTTGCCATCCTCAGTGATCATGGACTGATGCCATGGCGGATCCCATACGACCTCGACGCTAGCATCATCGATACCCGGCAGAGCAAGCATGCGGTTTTGGGCATCGGCAGCGATCGCTGGCCCCATACCGCAACCGGGAGCAGTCAGGGTCATTTTCATCTGCACCCGCTTGCTAGCTCCATCAGGTAATGCCTCCAGCACAAGATCGTATACGAGTCCAAGATCAACAATATTCACCGGGATCTCTGGATCATAGACCTGCTTCAAGCTCTCCCAAACATCNTGCTCAGANGCCGNCTCGCCGGCCTCTATCAGCCTTGACGNCTCAGGCACCTCAAAGCCAATAGCATCTGCATCTCTGGCATCAATGCGAAACAATCCCTGCGGCGAACGCACTGTGAAGGAACCTCCAAGCGATTGAGTGATATCGACCGGCGTATCGGCACCCATCGTCATTTTTTGGCCGGATGGAATTTGAACTACATCGCACTCACGAATGAGCCGTACGGATTTAATCTCCTGCATGCGCAGAGGGTCACCATCCACAGCGCCAGTGTCGAGGGTGAAGTGGAATCAATGTGGAATAGCCTTGTTTGGGTCGATCAGAATCCGCTCCTTAATCCATAGCAGATCCTTGTCGCCTCCGGGCGTAGGGGCAAAATTATAACCNCGACTAGGAGAACGAGTTTTTTCGTGGAGCCACTTGCGCCCCTCCGAGTGACCGTCTGCAAAGCCAAAAGTACCGCCACCGTTGTGCCAGTAGGCAGGTGAATTTTGCCAATGCTTGGCGGCATAAACCGGGATCGCAAAAAAGGAGTCATCTATTGTGTTCTCATGCTCATCTAGAAAAACGAAGGACTGGGACGGTGGCGGGTGTTTGATATCAGACATTTTCACACGCGGCGGATACTGACTACCTTGCACCCAACTGATCTCCGCATAGACTCCACCGATATGGCCATTCATCGAGTAACTTCGCACCGGCACATAGCTACCCTTCCCTTTACCCAACCTGGGTTGGGATGGGCATTGATAAATCTCCAACGACTCATTGTATTTGAACAACTTCCCTTGCCGCAAATGCCTAACATCTTTGGCATGGTTTGAATTGCGCATATTATAAGACGGATCAATCCACGATTCACGATTACCGCCACGAATGGAATTTTTGACTAGGTTATCATCATTATCGACGGCGTACATCACCCAACAAAGAGCCAACTGCTTGGTATTGTTAAGACACTTGATGCCCTGCGCCTTTCCCTTGGCTTTGGACAGGGCCGGCAAAAGGAGTCCGGCCAATATGGCAATGATGGCGATCACCACCAACAATTCAATCAAGGTAAAGGCTTCCCGCCAGTACACTCTGTTAGTCTCTGAATTACAACTGCTCGCTCTCATGGCACTTTATCTTGGTAACGTTTAATCTGCCAACAACGNGATGGTATTCAAACGTAAAAAACAAAAAATTTACTGGTACGATCGAAACCCGGAAGTCATGGTTAAAAAATAAGCAATCCTTTTAGTATTATGTCAGACCTTAANTTTGACTGTCCTCAATGCGGACAAAACCTCACCACGGACGAGAGTCTTTCCGGTTCCGATATAGAATGCCCTTCATGCGATAAGCCCATCACCATTCCCGCGGCAGATGACCCAAATGTGAAGAGAGTTGAGGCTGATGCCCTGACCCCACCCGTAACTGACGGACTGGAACCCAAAAAAATAGCCGTGCCGGTGCACTCAGGTGGTGAGGAACTACTAAAAAAGGCCAGCTCAAAAAAAGAGGAAGAAATAACCGGTGACGGAAAAATCTGCGTTAAGACCATTAAACGCGGTGAATGCATCGAGCTAGGTCAGGATAAATTCGATGAAATCCTCAACCAGTTTTTAGAAAAATTTACTCGAGATCAGATCATTAGCATCCAATCNGTNAATTACGCGCACTTCGACCCCACCACTCAGAAATACCTCGATGACTATGGAGCAATGATCGTCTACGAACGATAGACCGGATTCTATAATTTGAAATTCTTAGTTAAGGATTCAGGAATTTTTCAAATGCATAATTTGATTGCCTTAGATATACCTGAATCCATTTCTTCTGTTAAAATACGAACGGGGAGTTGAATAATCCACATTCTGGGCATCGGGACCGGTCGACGTCAGGGTCGTCAGTGTAGACATAGGCGCAGGCATCGCAGCGAAACACCCGATCCTCGGTAGGCTCCGGCTCAAAACGTTTACGCCGAAAGTCGTAGAGCAGCACGATCACACCCAGTAAGCTGAGCGCCACCACGAAACAAAGGAAAATGAGCTGGCCGGGGTACATCAGTTGGACTTCGGCGCATTAGCATTAGTCGGCTTGGGCGATGCCGCAGTTCGCCAATGAAACAAGGCATTACCCCACTCTAGCGCACCCGGAAGGTCAGGGTGATCGAAGCTTTTGCGCTTAACCGGCTCAAAACGGATGCCCCGGAGTAGTTCAAGTGCACGACGATCCGCGGCTGCCTGTTGGGTATCAACCTTGGCCAAACGATCCGGAACCGTTGCGGAAACCACGTAACCATCAGAGTTAACACCGATCCGAACTAATGTTCGCCGCAATGCCTCATCATGGGGAAGATCCGGAACTGATACCGAGCGCACTAGTGGCCGATCGGAAAAGTTACCAAGAAATTCCAACTCGGACTTTGCACGCAACGACAATTGAGGCAGTGTAAGATTCGTCTGCTTGGCTAGACCCTTGGGTGGAACTGCTGAAACGGCCGCCAAATGCCTTGGCAGTGTCTNGCGAAAAGTAGCCCCAAGTTTAGCCGGANGATTGGCAAANAAACGNGGCGATTCATCCCAATCGATCAACTTATGCTTCACAACAGGGAACTGACTCCAAGCCGTCCCGGAAAATCCGCGGCGGTTAGGGCGAGTGAACAGTGTCGGGTCACTAAATTCCGGCCCAGNGCCTGTGTCAGGCGTAAACAATATCTCCGGCAACAAATGCATCGGCGCGTTTCTTGACATCGCAACTGGCTCGAGCGGGGTACGGCCTAACCAATAAAGCACACCCAACTGTGACACGAACATCACCAGCACCCATATACTAACGACTTGGTTGGACCAGCTGCCGTCCGCTCCTTTGACTAGGAGAGTTTGCTTCACGGGGCAGTGCGGGATGGCAGTTTAAATGGCCGCGAAAAGTCTGACGGCCGCGAAGCTAGCAGCAGACGACCCACCCCTACTTCGCTAGAGAGCGTACAAAGCTGAACGATTAATCCGTGGGACACATCCTTGTCAGCCTGAATAAGCAGCGAGATTTCTTTCGGTTCCTTACCNCCCTGCTCGATGGCTTGAATAATTTTCGGACGCAGCAACTCCGTCGCNGGCATTTCCAATTCCACTTGCTGCCCCGACTTAAGCTGGTCGTCCAAGCGTGCTAATCGGCCATTCACGCGTACCCTGCCCTGCTCCACCGAGTCCCGTACAATAGTGGGATCCAAGTCCGGTCGACGGTTAACTAGCATACCTTCAAGGGGCAATGTTTCTTCCACCTCATTGACCTGTAGGGAGATGATTTCTCCACGTAGCGTTAGTCCGCGAAAATAAATAATCCCGCTGGCATCGACAGCGACCGCAAGCGAAGGGTCGTTCACGTCAGTCTGCTGCGACGACACCGGCAAAGAGACGTCCACCTCTATACCCGGCTTGAAGACAATAGAGGTATGGAACAGCAGCATCGGTAGCATCAAAAATAGCACNCCAATAAACGGCGCTACATCTAAACGCCCATGGAACGGACGGATATTGCCATATTGATTCATTTGACAACGGCCTTAGCCGACGTCCGACGAACTGACTTGGACTTGGACGGCGGCAGTTCAACAGTAATGATGCTGAGTATCTCAGATGAAATTCGGTCAATGTCGGCACCGAGGTCGTCTTTGCGCCCAACGAGGTAATTGAACGCAATATAGCACGGGATCGCGATCGCCAAGCCGAACGCCATGCAGACAAGCCCCTCCCATACTCCGGCAGCTAAGGTCTTGGCGAGCACCCAGTTACCTTCCTGCCATACACCGCGAAAGATGCGAATAAATCCTAGTACCGTCCCAAGAAGCCCCAGCAGCGGTGCGATCTGCGCTACAGTACCCAGCATATTCAGCCGTTTTTCCAGACGGGCTACCTCGATACGTTTGTTGTCGTTAAGAAGTTCGCGCAATACCTCCCGCGACAGTTCCCGGTTAAGAATGGCGGCCTTGGTCATTCGCGCCACCGGGCCCGGCGTGGCATCACAGATCGCCACTAATTCGACAACATTATAGTTATTTTTGAGGTTAGCGCGAATTCCAGCAATAAATTCGGTGGTGTTGATCTGGATGCGACGGTAGTTGAGTAACCGCTCAAGGAACACAGTTGCCGCAACTGCCGAAACCAGCAGCAGCACCCACACCATCGGACCACCTTGCCTTAAAAGTCTCCATGCGGAATCCCCTGCCTCTAGTACCTCAGACTGCCCCAAAAACTGCCAATTCACGTCGCTATTTATAGTATTTACAAGTACCCGGCTTCAAGGCCGATATCGCGTCCGGAGTATAGAATCTGGACAACCGATTAATCTAATTGCCCGTCGGTCGGCCGATACACCAAAGGCTCTTGTGCGTCCGGAGATACAACGCCCCGTCAGACACCGCCAAGGTCGAGTTTGAGTATTCATCAACCGAATTCGTAGCCAGCAGTTTGAAGGTTGGACTGGCCCGCACCACATGCGTGTCACCGGACTGGTTGGTCACGTACACTCGATCATCTACTAGAATCGGCGACGCCCAAGCGGCGGAATTGTTTCCCTTGGAAGGTAAACGCTCCTCGTAGACAACCCGACCATCCTTTAGGTTCAAGCACTCCAAGAATCCAGACATGTTCACGAAATAAGCGTAACCGGCGTGGATGACCGGCGTGCCCAGTCGGTTTTTTTTCGATCGAGGGTCGAACCACAAACGCTTGGCGGTAACATCTCCGCTGCCCCCCGGTTTCACCGCGAATGACGCCCCAAAATAACCACCCATCGTCAAAATCACGTTTCCGTCGTAAACCGGTGAAGTATAGATAAGCGGATTGAGTCCGTTACAGTACCAAAGCTCGCTTCCATCCTCCGGTCGGAACGCCTGCAACGCATTCGCACGACTGAGAATTAATTCCATGCGCTTGTTGGATTTGATGACGATCGGCGTAGTGAAAGCCCCTTTGATACCACCTTTTTGGCCGCGAAAACCATCAACACGGTCCGGATTATCCTGCTCCTCAACCTTGCGAGTCCAAACCGTGTGACCAGTGAGCTTATCCATCGCATGTAACGAGGAGTGAGGTCCGGGCCCGTGATAGATAATGCACAAGTTTCCATATAAAATGGGGGAAGTGCCGTTACCCCAAATATGCTCTTGCGGTCCAAGATCGCGGTGCCAAATCTGCTGTCCTTCGAAATCGTACGCCGCCACCCCAGCCGAGGCGTAGTTGGCCACCACAACACGCCCATCAGTCACTGGTGAACCAGAGCAGTAAGGATTGGTCTTGTGTGTTGTTTCCTTTTTGTCATAAGTCACACCTCTCCGCCAAATCAGTTCTCCAGTAAGCTTGTCGAAACACATCACCGCACGTTGATTATCTACCTCTGTTGCTTGAGTGATGAATAGCCGCCGCTCCCAGACGACCGGAGAGCTGTTGCCTCGATCCGGCAGAGGCGCACGCCAGCGGATATTATTTTTAGTATCCCACTTGAGTGGCACATTTTCATCCTTGACCAAGCCGGAACCAGCAAGGTCCCCACGCCACGATGGCCAGTGGCTTGCATAGCTACAGAAAGCTACACCAAGCCAAAGCCCAAGCACGGCAAACTCTCGGAATAAAGTGGTTTTGTACACGTGGGAAGTGTAACTCCAATCCTTGGCCAATGGCAGACTTTTTTCAGCCAGCAAAACTATTTTAATGCATCAAGAACGACCCGAGCCACCTCATCGGCTAGTGCATCCGAACCTTCCAAAGTAAAATGGACGTTCAATGGCCTCTGGATTTCACTGAGTCTGGCCAGCGCAAAAGCGTAAAGATCGTGAATTGGCACGCCGTGTTTCTCCATCACTCGCTTGGCCGCGGAATTGTAAAGAACGACATCCGCCGGAAAGCGCCGCGGCTTGACCTCTCCGTCGGGCACAGGCGTCGTATTGCGCCAGATTAACTTGGCACCGGTTTTCTTTAGCCGCCGAACAAGTGAATCGATGTTTCTTTCGTAAGCTGCAAGAGTTACCTGTCGCTTACCATGTGGCATGAATTTGAGGTCGTGGAGACCCCAATTAAAATGGATAAGATCCCACTTACCATCGTCTACCCAAGAATCAATCTGCACCAGTCCGCGGATTGTCGGGCCGCCATTCGTCGGAATACGATGCAAGTTGACTTTGCCCTTGAGTCGCTCGCGTACCGGCAAAGTATATCCAATGGAAATCGAATCTCCGATCAATAGCACGCGCGGTAAGCCCGGTACATCCATGATTGGGGACATCGGATTCGGTCGTTTGGCATCCTGAGCCTGAACAAAAATAGAGAGAGCAAGCAATTTCGCTAAAAACAGAGTGAATTTAAATTTCATCTTTGATTTATACCATCTTGGCAAAAAATACGGTCAGCTTCCTCTAGGGTTTCCTTGGAACCGATGTCGTACCACATGCCAGGCACNCACCAAGTATACACAGGTNTCTTAGGGTAGAGCCACTGAATCAGTCGACCTGGTTGGTCGGGGTTATTGCCATCAGCAAGGTATTGGTCAATAAGAGGCAGCACGACCCGGGGATANTGATATAAAGCGATACCGATCAGGGTTGTCTTCGGCTCATCCGGTTTTTCCTCAAAACTAGAGATACAACCTTTGGAATCCGTCTCAACGACGCCATACTTGGTCGATTCCTTAAGGCTTTCTACGTCGTAGACACCCAGAACAGGGGCATTAATCGAAGCACACAAACGACCGAAATCACCCAATGGATCACTGAATAAATTGTCGCCAGCTACTACAACAATGTCNTCGTCAACATCACAACTTTTCAGGACCAATTGCAGATCGCCGATTGCTCCTAGTTTGTTGTCTTCGCCNGTAGAATGATCGTTCACCACGCTNACCGGGGCGGTAAATCTGGAAGCATCCCGNCTCTTGGCCCATGCCTCAAAATGGCCCGCAAATTTCTCATTGGTCACGAGATAAGCTTCATCAATGGCCTCAATCGGTGCAAGGCTAGCCANAACGTGATCGACCATTGGTATTCCGGCAACAGGCAAAAGTGGCTTGGGTTGATTTAATGTGAGTGGATAAAGGCGAGTAGCATATCCAGCTGCTAAAATGACTAGTTTCATTATAAGTGATCAGCGTAAAAAACACGAGTCGGCTCGTCAATTCCACGCGTCTGAAAAAATGTTAAAAAAAATTGAATCATTTTGCCAAGTCGAACGTTATTTTCAACTCATCACACTTAATTGCGAGTGTGGTGAGTTTTCATCGGGTTGGCCCTCGTTCGGTCGCAATGATCGGGCGAGGGCTTTTTTTGTTTTTTAACCCTTCTTTTTAACCCTTTTAGCCTATTCAACCTCGAAAGATCCTCCCCAACAAAACGAATCTCCCCTCGACCAGGTGGTCCTGGAAATACCACTGTTACATCTTTTTTACCTTTTTCAGTATCAATTGGGATTCGCATCGTGCCTCGAACGCTCGTGCGATTAGGCCGCGCAATAGCAGTGAGTCGTAAATTACAGACGAGCACCCCTGAAGGCCGAATTTGCGGCGGAGGTAGAGGCGGATGCCCGTTGGCGTCGAGCGCGACGGTCAACGTCAGCCTCTCTCCGGCTAAACTACTGCCGGGGATGGTACGAATGCCCCCAGATACACCGCCACCATTGGATGCCTTGGCGCCCGTTTCCACTACTTGCCAGATTGGGAGTGCCACGGTATTTTGAAAAAAAATAAGGAAATCTCGCAGTGACAAAGTAGCCGTATTCGAATCCGAAAAAACTCGCCTCATCGAATATTTCTCCGCTGGCAAGCGTGACCCTAGTCAAGACCCGCCCATTGCACTAGTCAAATGTTCGCCACTCATGCTTGGGCTCGTAATCGTAATGGTCCCAAGTGTAGGTGGAATCGGCACCTCCGTCGATGACGTCCGGTTTGTAGCCGCTTACTTCCTGCCAACTAAAGGCGTCGTCGCCGGTAACACCATGAATACCAATGAAATGCGCGATAATCGGATAACCGTCGAGCGCAAAGCCGATGATGTTATAATGCTCATCCGTAGCATCAGGCGCATCGAAAATACAGGTAGGCGCAAAGTCAAAGTGATAATCAGCTTGACCGCCGGTATGGCCGTGGCATTAATCAAGTATGCCGCTGATATACGGGTCTCCGTAAGGGTACGGATACTGAGCCTCGTTTGGCCCGTAGATTGGTAGGCCGACTGTAGTAATGGCCACCCTACCCAGTAGTGGTATCTGCGTCAATTCATCCGCCGGCTCAGGGAAGCATGGGATCGCCCATTTAAAGTCCTGCCCACGAAGTCCGTTCGGCGTCGCGCTTACAAACTCAAATGTCGGAATACCGTTGCTGGTGACGAGAATCTCTTCATTTTTGAACGATACCTCCAATACAGGATCGGGATAGTCTCGCGCCGTGTTCCTAGGGTGCGGCGGAATTTCGGTTGAGAACCATCTTACCTGATGAGGATCGGAACTCTTGATTTTCACNCGATAAAAACCGTCTTCGCGCCTAACACAAGTGGCAACTTGTACCGGCTTGTATCGATGGGCCAGGCGCTGCCTACAGAGAGCTGAGTCCACTGCGGTTTGGCCAAGTCGCTTGCGTACTCTACAGTATATTTAGCTTCCCGATCTGCTGAATCCCAACTCAACTCATGGCTGCCATCCGCCACCACACCGATCCGCAGGCGATACTCCTGCGCCGCACAAAAAAACGGACTTAAGATGAAGCCAAATACGGCCGCCCCTCTTAAAAAGATCTTTCGTCTATCAAACATGATTTTCCGCTCTACCAATCCCATTCGCTTCTTGCAAGTACACTTACTCGGCGGCATGTTGAGTGAGTGAGGCACTCGACCCTTCGACAGTTATTCCGCTTGGCCAAGCGGTCATTTTGCCCGCTACTTCTCATCTGCTTCGCGGCTCTTGGGCAAACGGCTGACATTCCGCCACGCAGCCCTCAATTCACCCGCCTTCTGGAACAACTTAAGGCACACGTTGAGAAGGTGGACCAGAAGGCCAACAGCCTCCGCGCACCCGCTTTCCCTGAAGGCAAAGACTGGTTCAATGCACCACCACTGTCTTTCGACAAACAATTAGCCGGCAAGATTGTGGTGCTCGATTTCTGGACCTACTGCTGCATCAATTGCATTCATATCCTACCCGACCTGGCCGAATTGGAGGCACGCTATGCCGGGTATCCGGTCGCATTTGTCGGTGTGCACTCGGCAAAGTTCGAAAATGAGAAATTGTCGGCTAACATTCGAGACGCCGTTCTGCGCTACGAAATCTCTCATCCGGTTGTGAATGACGATGAGATGCGTATGTGGCGCAAGGTAGGGGTACGCAGTTGGCCTTCGCTTGCCGTCGTCGGACCCAATGGCAATATGCTTCTGCTAGTCTCCGGCGAAGGTAACAAAGAAGTAATCGACGCCTGCATCACTGCAGCGCTCGATTTTTACCCGAAAGAAACATTCCGATACGACCCTGTCCCGATATCATTAGAAAAAGAGAAACAAAGCATCAAATCCCCGCTACGGTATCCCGGTAAGCTATCCATCGACACGGAAGGGCAAAGGCTCTTCATCAGTGACTCAAATCACCACCGCATCCTCATTACCGATCTTGACGGAAAATTTATCGATATGATCGGCACCGGCCGCATCGGTTTGGTCGACGGCAAGTACGACCAAGCCCGTTTTTTTCGACTGCAAGGCCTTGCCTATCATAAAGGCCGCCTCTTCGTCGCCGACGCCGAGAACCACGCACTGCGAGCAGTCGACACAAATACCAAAACAGTGAGCACCCTTGTCGGCAATGGCACCCAAGGACGCGACTATCAAGGTGGCAAGGGCGGCCGTGGACAAGTTATTAGCACGCCATGGGATGTATTAGTAGAAGACGGACAAGTCTTCATTGCAATGGCCGGGACGCATCAGATTTGGTCTTACGATCTAAAGCAGAAAACCGCCAAAAACTTCAGCGGTAACGGTTCAGAACAGAACCTCAACCATGCCGATCGACTGTTGGCTGCGTGGGCGCAGCCGTCCGGCCTTAGCGTAGGCGATGGCCAGTTGTTCATCGCAGATAGCGAGAGCAGTACCGTCCGTTCGATCGACCTCACCAGTGGTTCCAGCCGCACGATTGCCGGTGGCGAGAACGCACAACCTCGGAACCTTTTTGCATTCGGCGACAAAGACGGAATCGGCGAACAAGCCCGTATGCAGCACGTCCTTGGCGTACAATGGTGGCCGAAAGAAAATAAAGTCATAGTCGCCGACACATACAACCACCGNATAAAGCTCCTCGACCCCAAAACAGGAGAGGTTCGGCGTTGGGTAGGCTCTGGCAAACCCGGGCTCCGCGACGGAATTGGACTTGAGGCTCAATTCTCCGAGCCATCTGGTTTCGCTCTTGGACCACATTCCAAGCAACTGTATGTCGCCGACACCAACAACCATGTCATCCGCCTCATTGATCTAGAGTCGCTTGAAGTAACAACGCTCAATCTCACTGGTGTACCCGCCGCAGAGGAATCGGTCGCCCCTCGCAGCCTGCGTCTGGCCGACCTACCCGGCACACCAACAATTCGCACCAAACCCTTGCGTTTGACAAAGACAGAGGTTGGTGAGTTGACACTATCGCTGGCACTCCCGCCGAACCATCACTTCACTGCCGATGCCGGCAGCCGATGGCAAGTGATCGCAGACGAAGATTCACCCCTACTCATTGAAGAGGCCAAAGCGTCAGGATCTTTGGAGAAAAACAAAACGATCCGTATCCCCGTGAGACTCAACAGCAACACCAATGATGGTCTGCTCAGGGTCGAGGCACTCGCTTACTTCTGCGAGAACGAAGGTCCATGCAAAGTTTCTGGNGTGCTTTTTGAGGTTCCGGTTGTACTTGGCCTAACTCCCGGGGGAACAGTCGATTTAAATCACACTCTGGGTAAAAACCCCGATCCGTTCAATCCGTCAACCGATGGCGNATAATAATGATCAATTTTATATTTGCCTTTGTTTGACTATATCCTATTTCAAAATTAATTTCGNCAAAGACAGATGAAAACAACTATGAAAAAAAAATCTCATGCCAGCCATGCGGCTTCGCTTTTTTGTACGGCACTCTTCATGTTCGGATCTCTTTTATCCAAAGTTCATGCAGTTGACAAAACTCTTGAAGGCCCACCCGCAGCGGTGAAAACAAGCTTTGAGGCAGTCGCCGCGAAGCTAGACCCAAACGGCCACCTATACGCATACCTGAGCGCAAAGCAGGCGTTGTCTAAGGTCAACGAAACAATCGATGACCTAGTTAAAATGGCCCGGGATGGAGCAGCAGCCAACCTAATGGACAATCCTTTCATTGCACCAATTATTGAAGGAGTAATGGGCGTCATCGAACCGGCATTTCGGCAGAGTGGTGTCAGCGAAATTAATGGGCTCGGAATAAGCAGCATTGCAATCGAGGAGGATCTCTGGCGCAGCAAGATGTTCATGCATCATCTCCCGAACAAAGGCACTGGACTGATCTGGAACGCTTTCGGCGAAAAATTGCACACGATGGATGTGCTTTCGCTCGCACCAGCCAATACAGCTTCAATTTTGCATTTAGACATTGAGTTGAATAGCGTCATCGACTGGGTGGATGAAGTTTTCGGAGAAATGCTAGGCGGTAGTTCTTTGCGGGACAATGCACCTGATCAAGCACGTGACATTATCGACTCGTTCGGGAATGAGGCCGGATTCCTTATGACCTTGGATGCCGAAAACAAAATGGTTCTACCCGGCTTCATGTTCGACCAGGAAGATGACATTGAGTTGGATGGGGTAGCCTTTGCAATATTGGTACGTGTTAAAGACGACACTGTGATGGAAATGCTTGGTGAGGCATTGGGTGGTGGATTTGGCCCTCCGCCAGGGAATAAGGTCGGCGATGTTACCGTTCACTCGATACCTCTTCCAATGCCACTCCCTTTCAAAATGGATTTAAACCCATGCTATTTTCAATTGGGTGACTTTATGGTGCTTTCCTCTTCGGAAATCCTTGCAAAAAGAATGGCCAAGGCACACGAAGGTGACCGTCGTCTCGAAGATGATCCCAGTTTTAAATCTTTGATCAAGGGACTCGACCTAAAAGCCAACGGCATAGCATATGTCAGCCCTCAAGCGAATAAATGGGGCCTTGAATTGAACGAAATTAGTTATATGGGCAAACCTGAAGGTTCACTCGAAAAGGTTTACGAAATTTATAAGGAAAGTATGGAAAGCAATGAATTCGGCATGGTCTCACTCTTCAAGGTGCAGGAAGACGGGCTACTGATCGAAAGCAACTCAACAGTCAATACTTTCGGTGGATATATTGTGCACTCGATTGTCGGAATCGGAATTGCTGTGGCCTCTTCCCTGAACGACCTTCAAGAATCAGGCCTATTCGAAGATCTTGGCGGCTTCGGCGGCCCGCCGGAAGCGGACTTCGACGACGAAGCTGAATCTGGTGAAGTATTAGATTTGGACTTACCCGTAAATCCATGAAACTAAATTTTATGAAAACAAAAAACACAATACTGAAAACCCTCACCTCTGCGACATTCTTGGTGCTGGTCGGTTGCAGCGAAACACCCAGCAACGGTAGCAGTAATTCCACACCGGCCGGACCTTCGGCAGTGCCGAACAGTTTTGCAGAGGTATCGGCCAAACTCGATCCTAACGGCAGTCTCTACCTATATTACAGCACGGAAGATGTTATCAAGACCGTGGAAAAATACACCGACGCGCTTACAAACTTCGCCAAGGAGACAGCAAACTCGAGCGCTACTGGCTTACGATCAGACTCGGAAGAAGAGGAAATGATCGAAGCTAGCACCAAAGTGAGTAAAGCACTCTATGACCAAATCGGCATCAACGAGATCAGTGGTGTCGGCGTGAGTAGCTTTGAGTTTGAAAAAGGACTGCACCGAAACAAAATGGTGATCCACCATTACCCGGACAAGTCCACCGGCAAGCTGTGGTCGCTCTTCGGCTCCGAACCTCACGAAATTAGCATGTTCAAGATGCTGCCGGCCGAAACCGCATTGGCAGTTTCAAATGAATTCAATGCCAAGGCTCTAATGGACTGGCTTCCGGAATTGGCAAAAGCCTCTGAAAGTGAAGCAATCCAAAGCCAATTTGACCAAGCAATTCAGATGGCAAATATGATGATCGGCATCCGCGATCTCGTCGGATCCTTTGGAAATAAGCTTGGCCTTTTCGTTGCACTGGACCCCGAAAATACCATTCCGCTTCCACCTGATATCGGCGGCGAAATTCCCACCCCTAGTTTGGGGTTAGTCATGAAAGTCAGGGACGATAAAATCGCTGATATGCTTCTTATCGCGCTTGAAAGTTCCCCGGCTCCGTTCGAGAAACAAACCATTGAGGGTATAGAGGCCCACGTCATGACAGAACTAGCACAAACCCCATTCCCTCTTACCCCTGTTTTATTTAAACTAGATAACCATCTGGTTGCAGCAAGTAACACCGAGCTGGCTGCCAAAATTATTGCCTCACACAATGGAGACGAAAGTGGCTTAACCAGCACAGAAGAATTTCAACGCCTTTCCAACGGTCTCGATTTAAATGGCAACCATTTCTTTTTTGCAAGCAAGGAAATTGGAAAGACAATCGGTCCGATCATCGAGGCAGCCATGGAGGCAAGCCCACTCCCGCCAGACCTTCCAAGCTTCGACATGGAGACCGCTGCCAACATACAAATTCTTGGCATCATTCGGGTGGAACCCGACGGATTTGTTTTGGAAAGCCATTCCAGCATTGGTTACGTTGAATCCTTAGCCCTCCAGACCAGTTTGGTCCCGATAACCGTCGGTGCCAGAATAATGCTTCCCGCAATCCAATCGTTATTAATCCAATAAGCAGCTAGTTTTGCATTTACCTAAAGAGCCTTCAGGTAGTGAGGCAGGCACATTGTTTAACAAAAAACCTTTGGCCAGTTGCATGGCTTTGATTATGCTCCGCTCCACACCGATTTTTGAGGGTGGACCAGCTGCCTTCCGGTCTTTTAACTTATAAATTATCATGTCACAAAAAGTAGGATTTGTGGGAGTCGGCCGCATGGGCGCCAACATGGCTCGCCGGCTGAAGGATTGCGGATACGATGTCTCAGCCGTGTACGACATCCGCAGTGAAACCGCGGCGGAATTGGCCGCCGAACTCGGCACCACCGCCGCCACGACACTAGCTAAGGTGACCGAGTTATCGGATGTCATTATCACCGTGGTAGTGGACGACGACTCGATGCGTACCATCTTCACCGACGAGAGCGATAACCTTCTGACTGGAGCCAAGGGGCGCATCTTCATCAACTGCGCCACGATCAGCCCGGCGGTGCACGTTGAGGTCGAAGACCTAGCAAAAGCCGTAGGCGCGGAGTCGCTCGAAGGCTGCATGGCCTCCAGCATCACCCAAGCGCGCGATGGTACGCTATATCTCATGCTCGGCGGAGACAAGGCCACCTACGACAACGTGGAGGAATTACTAGGCAAACTATCCGTAAATAAGCGTTATGTCGGCACCTCCGGTAAAGCTGCCCAAGTAAAGGCATTGGTCAACATGGTGATGAACATCAACACTGCAGGCCTTGCCGAAGGGCTCGGACTAGCCGATGCGCTTGGCCTAGACCTGAACATGGTGATGGAGATTTTCTCACAAACCGGCGCAAACTCCCGCGTCCTCGAAACCGATGGCGAAGACATGCGCGACCGCGACCATGAATGTTACTTCTCCGGTGCGCACGCCGCGAAAGATTCCGGAATCGCACTGGCTCTTGGACAATCAGAAGGACTTAATCTCCCGATGGCAGCTGCATCCAAAGGCCAGTTCGACAAGATGATAGAGAAAGGCATTGGCGAACTGGATAAGTCAGGAGTAGCAGAGCTGACATTCAAAGGGCGTACCACCTAACCACATTTAGACTGTTTCGAAAGGCGGCCCTGTGCAGGGCCGATTTTTTGATTTTTCGCTTGCCCCAGATGCCGGGTTTTGTTTTTTTCCACGGCCTTTGCTCGGCTAAAGCCGTATGGTTTCACGCTTCTGTCAGGCATTTTCTCAAGGATGGAAAACAATCAGCAAAACGGAAACGGACGATATTCAGCCAAAAAAATGGCCAAGCCTGTTAATTTCCTCTGTATCGCGCCCGAGGCGCATGAAGTCTCCGTGATTGGTGATTTCAACGAGTGGAACGGTGAAACAGATGCCATGAAAAGGCAATTCGACGGCTCTTGGAGCACGCAAATCGACCTGCCTCACGGCCACCACCGCTATCAGTTTCTAATCGACGGAAAGCCAACACTCGACCCCAGCGCCAACGGAGTGGTTCGTAACGAAAAAAACGAGCGCGTCTCGCTGATCGCGGTAAGTTAAGCTTCTGATTTTTCAGCTAAATATAAGCCGGCCGATCGGCCACCTTTTATTCAAAAACTTTGGAAAAATTAATTGTTCTCTGGATCCGGAGGTGGTGGCTGCTCCTTGAGACCTACTGACTCGGCAATGTCTCGAAACTCAGAGCGATCTACTGTATTGAGNCACTTACCGCGCTCGTTGAGCTTCTCGTTGATCTTAACGACCTTCTCCGTCATCTGGTCGTGTGTATCCTGTGTCCCGCCAGCAACAACAAAATTGTCACCAGTAGTAATTCGTTTGTGGCCGTCGGAATCCATCCCGAGCCCCAGCATCATTGACTTTTTATTGCTACCGCCCCTTGGCACTCCAAGAGGTTAACGACTGCGAAACGCGGGTCAAGAGTCAAAAGACTATATAAATCGAGGGNATCATCGNCGATTCTGTCTTTCGCAAAGAACACTTCGCCGATACTCTTGGCCAAGCAGGGATGAAGATCGCTATAGCACAAATCAACACCACCATCGGCGATTTCGAAGGCAACGCGGACAAGATCACTGAGGCATGGCGCCAAGCCGACGAAGCCGGCGCGGCACTGGTCGTATTGCCGGAACTAGCATTGTGCGGCTACCCTCCGCGTGACCTACTCAACAAGCCGGCGTTTCTTCGCAAAAATCAAGAGACACTTGACCGCTTGGCCAAGCGAGGCGGAAAGGCGGCCGCTGTCGTGGGCTATGCAGACTTCAACGAAACCGATTCAGGACGACCAGCCCGCAACGCCGCCGCCGTACTGCATGACGGCCAAGTAACCGCAATACGCTATAAGACGCTGCTACCAACCTATGACGTATTTGATGAAGACCGCTACTTCGAGCCAGCTACCGACAACACGCCGGTCGAAATTCTCGGAACAAAATTAGGCATAACCATCTGCGAAGATATCTGGAATGAAGAGGTTTTCCTCCACGACCGCCGCTACCAGCGCCAACCAGCCGACGAACTCTCCACTGCCGGAGCAAAACTGCTGCTCAACCTCTCCGCATCGCCCTGGAGCCTTGGAAAGGAGCACAGCCGGCATATTCTGCTCTCTCAACTTTCGGCGAAATGCGGGTGCCCGCTCGTTTACTGTAATCTCGTCGGTGGAAACGACGAGCTGGTGTTTGACGGTGGCAGCCAATACTACAACGGCCACGGTGTGCTCGGTGCCAGCGGCGCCATGTTCACTGAGGATCTAGTGCTCATCGACACGGAAACCATCGAGCCAAAATCAGTCGACACCAACGACGACAACGAAAAAATTTACAGCGCACTCTCGCTTGGCTTGCGGGATTATCTAAAAAAGTGCGGTTTCAATTCAGCGGTCATTGGACTGAGCGGCGGCATCGACTCAGCTGTTACAGCGGCAGTTGCCGTCGAAGCACTTGGTGTGGAGAATGTACGAGGAGTAGCCATGCCATCGCAATATTCTTCAAAAGGCAGCCTTGACGATGCCGAGACCTTAGCCAAAACGCTGAACATTCAATACGATGTGGTACCGATCGAGCCTGTTTTCAAATCCCTAAAAACTCAGCTCGGCGGAATCTTCGAAAGCCTTAACGAGGACACGACCGAGGAGAACATGCAGGCGCGAATACGAGGGAATATCCTCATGTCGCTGTCCAACAAGTTCGGTTCACTCCTGCTAACCACTGGCAACAAAAGTGAACTAGCAGTCGGCTACTGCACACTCTATGGCGATATGTGCGGTGGTCTGGCTGTAATTAGCGACCTGCCAAAGACAAAAGTTTACAGCCTGGCGAAATGGATTAACCGCGAGCGAGAAATCATCCCGGAGTCGACTATCTCGAAGCCGCCCTCAGCAGAATTGCGACCCGACCAACGCGATCAGGATTCCTTACCGCCTTATGAAGTACTCGACAGCATCCTCGAGGCATATGTCGTGGAGGGTCGTGACGCCGAGGCTATCATCGCATCCGGTCACAATGCCGATACAGTTCGGCANATTATTCGGCTAATTAATATGAACGAATACAAGCGGCGTCAGGCCGCCCCTGGCATCAAGATCACCAGTAAGGCATTCGGCGTGGGTCGGAGGATCCCTGTGGCCAAGCGTTATGCTTAGACCACCAACTGGCCAATGCATATCCTTCCTTGTGAATAGGTTCTTCTTGTTTTTAATGAATCAGTAGGCAGTGTCGCCCGTCCCTAGCTGCGAGTAGGGCCCGATTTGAATTTCTTCGCCTGGGCACCAATCCTGAATGACAAGATTTTTAATCATCGGAGCTGTACTGCTCAGCTTCAACACCCTTCCATTTGCGGCTGGCCCCTCGCAGGACCTTAAAGCCTCCAAACCTCGAGCCTATATTAATGCATTGCGCGTCGATACGCCCCCAGTTGTCGACGGACATATGGACGATGAGATTTGGCAAAAAGCTCCTGTCGCCGGCGATTTTGTTCAAGACGATCCCATCGCAGGTGCACCCATGACAGAGCGAACAGAATTTCGAATTCTTTACGACAACGAAGCGTTGTATATCGGCTTTTGGTGCTACGACTCGGAACCAAACAAAATTTTCGCCCGCAGCCTTTCTCGCGACAATTGGCCGGATGAGGATGATTTCATTCACTTCGCTATAGACCCTTTTTTAGACCGCCGCAATGGCTACCTGTTTGCATTCAACGCGAACGGCTCACGGTTCGATGCTATCATCAACAACAACGCCTATGCAGGAAATAGTTGGGACACCATCTGGAACTGTCGCGGCAGCATCAATAACGAGGGTTGGTTTTGTGAAGTTAAACTACCGTTTGACTCACTCGCTTTCGCCCCTGGCAACACTACGTGGGGATTCAATGTGGATCGAACAATCCGGCGAAAAAACGAAGAAGGAAAATGGCACACCGAAGGACGTCATTTAAGCACATCAGCCGTGGCCAACGCCGGTGAAATTCGCGGGTTAGAAGGCCTCAACAGAGTAAGCAAGTGGGAGATCACACCATTTGTAGTCGGGAAATATCAACATGACCATATCGGAGGCGATGGCAAAACTATGAGTGATTTTGGCGGCGACATCTCATACCGACTTGCATCAAACCTGAACGCAACCCTCTCCCTAAACACCGATTTTGCCGAAACGGAAGTCGACACTAGGCAACTGAATTTCACCCGTTTTTCTCTGATGTACCCTGAGAAACGGGATTTCTTCCTTAAGGATTCCGGCATCTTTCAGTTTGGTGCTGGCTATTATAAGTCCGCTCCCATGCCCAGCACTCCGTTTTTCAGCCGTCGTATCGGATTGACACGTAGCGGTCAACCTGTCCAGATCAATCTCGCGACCAAGGTCTCCGGAAGGATCGGCAAGTATAACATCGGCATGATCGGCGCGATGCTGGATGACTACGAGAATCTGGATGGTCAAAACGCCTTTATCACCCGCGTGTCCAAGAATGTGTTGGAACAATCCTCGGTTGGAATGATCAGCACTATGGGAGATCCAAATTCCGAGATGGATGCGTACATGCTCGGCACTGATTTCAATTACCGGACTACAAGGTTTCTCACCGACAAGACATTCCGTACCAGCATCTATTCCATGGCAAATTACGATGATGAAACCGACTGGAATTATGCCCATGGGACTAGCCTAAGTTACCCAAACGAATTCATTGATGCAGGCCTGTCCTACTACCAGATTGATGAAGACTTCAAACCNAAGATCGGTTTCACGCGCCGAACCGGCGTGCGTCATTACGGCACACAACTTTCCATACGTCCCCGCACGGAAAAAATTTCCTGGCTCCGAAAATACCACCTCAGCTACTACAATTCGCTTTATACCACACTGGCCAACCAGATGGAGTCCCAGAAACACTCCTTTTACATCCCCTATCTGGACTTCGAGTCTGGCTACAGCTTTTCATTCGAAATCGAGAGAGAGTTCGACCGACCCGATCAAGATTTCACCGTCTCCGGAGGGGGCAAGGTTCCTGCGGGAGAATATTGGTGGACCGACTACAACTTTGATGTCGACCTGCCAGATGCAGGTCTAATCAATGGAGGATTTGGGTATGTAATTGGCCACTGGTATCACGGTGAGAAGAATACAATCTATGCACGGGTCGGCTTCGATCCCTTCAAATGGCTAAATACCAGTGTGAGCTACTCCCACAACGGCTTCGAACTTCCCGACTCTGAATTTGACGCCCAAATTTCATCTCTAAATTTCCGCTTCAATTTCACGCCGGATATGGGTTGGTCACATCTCTTTCAGCACGACAATATCTCAGACTCTATGGGCTACAACACACGTTTTTTCTGGGAGTTCAAGCCCGGCAAAAAAGCCTATATTGTGCTTCGCCAAAACTATGGTGATGAGGATGATGGCACGTCCCTGCGTGACCTTTATATCAAAGAAACCGAATTCACATTAAAGGCTCAGACCACTTTCCGATTTTAGCCAAGCAGATTACGTGTCGGAGTGTAATCTTAGAATCCCTATTGACACAGGATCCGGTGTTGGTTAACAAGACCCACCTTTTAACCACGGGATTTTGCTATTGGCCAAGCCAACGGCACCCCAATAAACCATTAGTTCTAAAGAAAAATGGCATTAAGACTAGGCGACGAAGCTCCGAACTTCCAAGCGGAAACGACTGAAGGCAATATCGACTTCCACGAGTGGATTGGCGACAACTGGGCGGTACTCTTTTCCCATCCGGCTGACTACACACCGGTTTGCACCACCGAGCTTGGCTATACCGCCAAACTTAAGCCGGAATTCGACAAGCGCGGCGTAAAAACCATCGCTGTAAGTGTGGACCCGATTGATGACCACCATGGCTGGGTAAAGGACATTAACGAAACTCAGGGTACGACTGTCAATTTCCCGATCATCGCGGATCCCGACCGTACTGTGGCCACCGCATACGACATGATCCACCCGAATGCTGCGGAAAAGTTCACCGTACGTTCCGTCTTCATCATCGACCCAAACAAGAAAATCCGACTGACAATCACCTACCCGCCCGCAACTGGTCGCAACTTTGACGAGATTCTTCGTGTGATTGATGCCCTGCAACTTACCGACAACCACGCCGTGGCAACCCCGGTGAACTGGACGGACGGCGAAGACTGCATCGTTGTACCGACTCTCACCGACGAAGAAGCTGAGGCAAAGTTCCCAAAGGGATTCACAAAGATTAAACCCTATCTTCGTACAACACCGCAGCCAAACAAGTAATCAATTTTTAAACCAAGGGGAGCTGTCGTACGGCGGCTCCCCTTTTTATTTTCCATTCCTTGAATCCCACCGACATACAGATCATAGGCGAGGAGATGGCCATCAAGTGGGACAATGGCGAAGAATCATTTGTCTACTTGGCCAAACTCCGTAAGGCATGCCCATGCGCGGGCTGTAAAGGCGAGAAGGATGTTATGGGTAATTTATACAAAGGCCCAGACAAGCCCTACAAACTCTCCTCATTCCGCATAAGATCAATCCAATNCATTGGAGGCTATGCAATTCAACCNATATGGGAAGATGACCACAGTACAGGCCTGTTTTCATACGANTATCTTCGTGCGGTGGCCGACTNCCCTGAAAACGANTANCCATAAATGAATTGAGGCCATGNGCTTCGATGTCTAACTTCGGCCATGCGCTTCGCTANTGTCCTGCTGGGCTTGNCGTTNTTGATNCTCACCCAGCCTGCCACTNAGGCCCGGGTTTATCTGGGCAACGAAGTGCTAGCCATGCGCGACTTCGAGACCCTTAGCGGTAAACGCGTCGGTTTATTAACTAATCCCTCCGGCGTAGATGGCCGTGGTCGTTCAATCATCGATATCCTCCACAAGTCCCCCCACGTCAACCTCGTTGCTTTGTTCGGTGCGGAACATGGTCTCGATGGGAGAATTCCAGCCGGCAAGGAATTTCCCAATAGCACCCACCGCCGAACTGGACTGCCCATTTTCTCACTCTACGGCCCCGGACCGGTTCGCAAACCAACCCCGGCCATGCTCCGAAAAATCGACTGTCTGGTTTACGATATTCAGGATACTGGTGCACGATCATACACCTTCATAAGCACGATGGGCCTTTGCATGGAGGAATGCGGCAAGGTTGGCGTGGAGTTCGTCGTGCTCGACCGCCCGAACCCGCTCGGGGGTCAGCGCGTAGAGGGCCTGATCCTCAACCCACGCTTTAAATCGCTCGTAGGCCAATGGAAAATTCCCTACGTTTACGGTATGACACCAGGTGAACTGGCCTACATGATCAGCGGTGAAAATTGGATCAGTCACCGACCTAAAATCTCAATCATCAAGATGAAGGGATGGAAAAGGTCGATGACTTGGAAAANCACCGGNCTGAAGTGGNTACCAACATCCCCCAACATCCCCCATGGCGACTCGCCCATGCACTACGTCTCCACAGGCGTGCTTGGCGAACTCGGTGCCGGGAGTGGGCTAAGCATCGGCATCGGCGAAGGGATGCCATTCGAATGCGTCGTCTCCACGTGGATGAACACAGATGGTATGTCCCGTTACCTGAACAGCAGACAATTGCGCGGTGTTCGATTCGAACCGATTCGNTTCAAAAGCAGCCGNGTCAAGAACCGCGCCTACTCCGGCGTCCGAATTCGATTTACGAACCGTTCGATCGCCCCTCTCATGGCGATTAACTACCACATTGTTGACGCCGTAAAGGCCGTGGCCAAGCGCGACCTCTTTGCCACCAGAACAAAAAGTGGTCGCAGCTTTAACATGTTCGACAAGGTCAATGGCACAGACATGATCAGGCGCGACCTTGCCGCCGGCCGATCCGGCGCTCAGATCGTAAAGTCATGGGCCAAGGACGAAGCACGGTTNCGCCTACAACGGGGCAAATACCTTCTATACAATTAACAANTGGCCAAGCTCTTGGCCAATTTTTCTTTATTTTTGAGGATTGCTCTATAAATTGCCGTGCTNCTTTAAAGTGTAATTCTTCCTATTTCATCACANCAATATAAATAATTTATGANCAACTATTCAGAGGCAGCCGTTAANGCNCAACAAAAACGCAACGACCTNCTTATCTCGGAATCAAAATTCATGCGCCAGAGTATCACCTCGNAAGTGCTGCCTTTGAGCATCGATATTGCCCATACCNATNAGTTAGACGAAAAACAGATCGCCACCCTTCAGGCGCTTGAAATAGAGGCCGCACGGATTTCCATTTCTTCACTAGCATCACTCGCCACTATCGGCGAACTTGATCATCTAGGCGGCGGACTAGACCTGATTCCGAGCCTGATGCTCACGCTGGCGACGACTGATTATGAAAAAGTNCAGTACACGATCGAAAACGCTCATGCCAGTATCGGCTACTACTCTTCACTCNNTGCACTTGGCTTCCTCGACCGCGATTCAGTTATCCAAAAATTTCGCCGCGGGCTAGATATCCCGGGNCACGTTTCATGGGTTCCGGGCGGCACTCAACTCAACGGCGGTCGCCTAGGTGTAATGTTCCCCGTCGCAGCTGGCCAAGCAATGGGCATGCGAGCCCGTGATTCAGAATCGTGGGTTATCTGCCACTGTGGCGACGCAGGGTGGATCGCTGGACAGGCGCTGAACGGTTTCAACGCCGCCGACATCGGCAACCTGCCTTTGACATTCGTNATGCAACGAAACGGCATTCAGCTTTCTGACTCCAANAAGAACGTGATGGACAAGGANCCCCGCCCAATTGTTGAAGCAATGGGCGTGGAAATAATCGAATTAAAGGCGCTGTTTGATACAGCAGATATGTACAAGGCCTATAAGCACGCTCACAGCCGCGCTATGGAAGGCCGCCCAACAATGATTTATCCGACCGGATACGACTCATCCGNTGGGGCAAAAATTGACTTCAACTGGCTGGCAGCCCGCTTCGACATTGGAACCGAAGTTGATGCAATTACAAGTAAGAATGGTATCTCGATGGAACAGGAAATCTGGGTNCCCGGCTCCCTGATGAGCTATCGCGACATTNTGCCAATGCTCGAGTGCATTCTCCTCGTGAACGATCTGCCGGGCGGCGTTGATCACCATGACGGCCACATGAAGGGACGCGACGAAGCCGAGGTTCTCGGCAATATTATGCTTACACGCAATGAAGCTCAGCAGACAGCGTTCAACGAAATTTTCAGAGCAAACAAAGTCAATGTCACCACCAACGCGCGTCCCGCCCCAGGCACAACTAATCTTACGCTCAGCGTCGAGCAACTGGCCNCAGTAAGNCTGCCGGAAGTCGGTAAAAAAACTAGCGCACGGGCCGGATCAGAGGCTGCTTATGCCACGGTGGCTAAGGCTCATCCTAATGACACTTTCATNGTAAGCTGTGATCTAAACCCCTCAACCAAGCTTGGCAAAGCNGCAGCACAAATCCCGGCTCAAAATCAAATTGAACTGAGCATTGAGGAACAGGCCGCACTGCTCGTTGCCGATGGTCTCGCCATGAGTTCANACAAACCGCAGGTCAATGTGGTCTCCACTTTCTCCGCGTTCTTTGAAGGCATTGCCCGTGAAGGCCTTGAATTATGGCGATACCAGCGCAATCTCAATGGCATCAACGAAGGATTGAACGTGATCATGCATATGAGCCATGTCGGNGCGTGCACTGGCCGCGACCACTTTTCCGGCTGGAGTCTTGACTGGGTGACGCTGGCCATTGGTTACCTCCCGTATATTGATCGCTTTTACGCACCAGCCGATGCGCGCGGCGCATTCGTCGCCGTGCGGGATGCCTGTGCCCGCTACGGGGCGCACATCGTGGCCATCCCCCGTGACAATCTCCTTGTGCTCTCCGACGAAAATGGTGATGCACTTTACGANCCCGATAGCAAATGGGAAGCCGCCACTCCGCTCCGCAAANATAAAGATGCCAAGATTGCCATTCTAGCCTTAGGCGCCACCGCCGGNATCGCACAGGATGCCGCTGAAAAACTCGGCGACTTGGCAGACGTTTACGTGGTGAACGGTTTACCACTCCCCAACGATTTCCTCGATGATATCTTCGCTCAATACCACGGGGTCGTGACTGTGGAGGATGGCATTATCGGCACGCGTTACACCGGTGTNCGAGGATTCGCCGGCTTGGTTCTCTCTGCGGCAAGCCAAACTGACTCAAAGACAGAGCACGTCGGCATTGTCGATCCCCGAATTGCTCCATCCGAAGGCCATGAAGAAGTTTGGGAACACTTTGGACTAACCTCCAACGCGATCGCCGAAGCAGTCAAGTCACTGACTTANATAACTCNCCCAATAAATCGATTTTAAAATANACCGGGAAAAATTCCCGACCTCTTNNACATACTNTNTGTTAACAGTCCTAATTTCAANCTATCCTAATACTCAACAGCTNAATCTATATCAATTAATTATTAGATTTTGCCTTTTTCGACTAACCTTTTTTCTTGACCCGTTTTAAAGAACGCGAGTAAGTCGATCCATCAGTAAGCCGACATTATTCAACAATAGCGATAGCTAGGATCGAAATTCTTAAAAAATCCCTTCTGTTTACTCCATTAATAAACGAATTCGATAGAAACGATACTGACCAAGCGGAGCGTTGCTCTCGACCTTCGCAAATCGCTGGTCAGCATCAGTGGTAAATTCGGCCAGCTTGCTCCAACCGGCACCTAATACATTGGCAAATTCAATGAAATACCGCCGACTTGGGGATACATGCACAGCAATCGTAACTCTACCCTCACCCACTTTAATCGACTCGATAAGAAATCGACTCATGGCATCCTTCGGATCGGTTCCACTCAAAAATTCACCAAGGTTGGTCACACCGTCGTTATCGGTATCAGCCTCCGCGTCCGCAGCGTTGGCAGGATCCAATTTGTGCGATAGCTCCCAAGCGTCATCCATACCGTCGGCATCAAGGTCACCTTCANCGGGACTAGCGTTGACCCAACCGGGGGTAGGCGCAGCGGCAAACCAGTTGGACGGTTCGTCTCCAAACCGATTCGCCGCCTTGCGCTGTAGAGAAAGTCCGGTGCCATGGGAGTTGCCAGGCCAAGGCTCGCGGTTGTCGTATGACAAAGATTCCACCGTCAAGTATGGAACAAACCCAGCATCATCGCGACCAAGACCCTGCGAATTGTCAGGCCNTAGCAACAGCACCATCTCGCCCTCGTTAGCCAAGCGACCGTCAAACGGCCCGATAATCGGCACACCATCCTTCACACCGTAATGCTCTCGAAAACGTGTCATCACCGCCGTCTCGGCGACNGGATCAAACCTGGTGAGCAACAAATATCCACCAGGGGACAAGATCGTTTCCATCGGGAAATCCAATCGCACGCCACCGCGCAGCCTCCAAGTATTGTGCGGCTCAAGCGGATTAAACAAAGGCACGGGTTGGTCNCTAAGGTTGTGTAACTCGACAAACTCGAGCTGTCCTTGCTCAAGACCTGCAACATCAGGCTGTCCTTCATACATGATTTCGCTGATGACAACCGGACCAANCAGCGGTCCGGCATTGGGCGCACCTGNCCCCTCGCGGAAGACCGCCANTGATTCAGGTGCATCGANACCAAATGTGCGCTTGGCCAAAGGCACAAAATGTATGGCTGAATCGATGGTAACGCGGCCAACAGATACACCGTTAGCCATGGGTGGGATGGGCTGCACAGCGCGGATACCATTTGGGATGCCATCCGCATCGACCGCTGCGAGATGAATAGTATCCCCATGCGCAGAATTGAGACTAAAGCCTTTGCCAGTAAGATTAAAATCGGCCTCATAGATCACAGTGTAGCCGCCCGGCAAAAGGATCGTGCCATCTGGGATGACATAGTTTGATGGAGACTCAAACGAATCCCCAATCCGCCAACCACTAAGATCCACNGATACCTGACTGNCATTGTGNAGCTCGATNGCGTCCTCGAGAGGCATATCGGTGTGAGACAATACCTCATTTATGACGATGTTNCTTAGAGGCAAATAGTTGCCGTCACCTGGCGTCGGAGTAAGCGGAAAATCCTTCAGCACGGATCCGCCGTCCGGCAGTCGACCCCTAGATACACCTTCGGNTGCGTTGAAAATCTCCACCTCGTCGATCGCCGTACGCCGACTGCCGTAAAGCCGAAGCAATTCTCCCTGGCCACGTAAGCTAAAGTTCACGTGCCCCGAGCTGGATGTGCCATCGGCCCACCACTGAACCCAACCTCGCGCCGGAATATAGGTGCGATCAGGTATGATGAATTTATCGCGCCCCGCTACCGTTGGGTCGTCGGAGAGACTCATGCCACCGAGATCGACCGGCTTGGATTCGGGATTGAATAGCTCGAACCAGTCCGCATCCTGAGTTGGTTTTNCCATCCACTCGTTGAAAACGACGTTAAACGGGTTGCCCAACGAAACCGCGGCGGCATTCACCTTGCCGGGCGTCGGAACAGCGAGCAATTCCCACTGACTCCCACTNATACCGATCGACTGATCAGCCACCTGGAAACCATACTCGATTGAGTGAGTTAAGAAACTGTCTGGATCGAAAAGATACACGCCTCCACCCTCTGACGAAAGTGAATTGCCTGTATTGTCATCCCCAGCAGGCTGAGTCCCATCAAACCGCACGACGAGATATCCGCCGTTCCTNATCGTTGTACCAACAGGGAACATCCAGTCGCCTGCCCCGTTAATGCGTCGCGACAAGCTGACACCGTCCAGCGAAACAGTTGCTCCTGTGTCATTGTGCAACTCAACCCAGTCGGACAAGCCCTCACGATTGTAAGCCAGCACCTCGTTGAANCGCGGTCCGCTGTACGAAGGGACGGTATTCGATGCACCTGGTGTGGCGCCCCGGGTGAATTTCATAGTCCGACTGCTTCCATCGGGATGGCGACCTTCTGATATACCCGTTAGTTGGTTTTTATAATCCATCGTAGCGAATTCCACGCCCTCCGGTGTAATCAGCGTGAGCGTTGCTCCNTCGGTCGGCAGCGACAAGTCGACATGGCCCGGGCCTGACCGGGTGTCCAACCAGACACGCCTATGTCCACCCGGCGGGATGGTAGCAATTGCATGCAGACCACCTATCTGCTGNCCCACGCGAATGTGCAGGCCAGTGATAAGCGCCGGTGCCTTGTTGTCTGCATTATACAATTCGAGCCAATCGCGACCGTCTTCCTCAGGGTCGGCNAGCCATTCGTTNATAACTAGTTTAGTCAAACTGGCCGGCTCGACTAGCTGATTTGGACGGCCAAAAGTCGGCTTTGCCGTTGTCCATCCGTTAGCCGTGCGGACAATCGAAGAGTCAATCGCACCGAAAGTCACAGCATCGATCCGCTGGCCGTCAGCATCAAACAAAGCCACCGAATCGCCCGCTTTACCAAGCCCAAAANCNGCGCGCAAGCCGTCATCCCCGCCATCACCGCACCAAACGCCAAGCAAACCCGCCTGGCCAAGTACTGTGCCATCAGGGAATTCAAACGTGTTGCCGTCATCGTCGCACAGCTTCCAGCCGAAAAGATCCACCGCAGTTTGGCCAAGGTTTCGTAGCTCGACAAAGTCAGGCCCGTTCGAGAACGTCGACTGCACATGAATTTCGTTGATCATAACTACCGGTGTGAAGGCAGCCGTTCCTGATTCGCCGGGTGAGCCGGCCTTGGCAGCGCTATCCCGCCAGTTTGACGCAGCTCCCGGATCGGCAAGCAGGTCGATCAACTCGAGCGAATGACCTTCGCCGTCAGCCAAACTTGGCCAAACACCTCGATCGCTATAGTCCACCTCAACAACCCGCCGCCAANGCACGTCAAGCAAGGCCAACCGCTCGCCATTGTTCAACAGGNTGCCTCGATACCAACCGTACACGTCCAAACCTGGGTAACGCAAATTGAACGCGTCAGGATCATTATCGGACGCCAATACAATATACTCGCCCGGACCGATGACGGCGTCTCCGGAAAAAGTGAAGTCGATGCCGTCGAAACGGTGCCAACCAAGGGAGACGTCAAAACTGCCGCTATTGTACAACTCTACAAACTCATATTCGCTACCGCCTGGAGGGTTGTACATGATCTCGGTAAAACGCAGTGGCGAGCCGGCATGCCCCGCCTGGAATGAGCGCTCTACCAATGCGCTCCACTCACCATTGTGCATTGTTCGGGCAAGAATCGTGGTGTCACCCGAAATAATCAACGGGTCTTTGTACTTGAGTACACCTTCGGCGACCTCCGCACCGGTTCGCTGTCCCAACGACAACTCGGCGTTGATGAGCATGTCGGAGCTACCCAATCCGGCATTGAGACCGTGTATCGCAAGTATATTGTTACCGATCTTGAGTTTATTGATGTACTTGCCGACATCAAAATCAACCCATGTTACAGCCGAGGCGTCATCATGCTGACCTGTGGCACCAGCATTCCAAGCCGGGTTGAGCGCGGCGTTGGCACTCGCTATACGAGTTCCGTTTAGATAAGCGACAAAGCCGTCGTCGTATTTCATGCTCAACACCATGAAGTTGGACTTTTTCCGGTCCGCTGCTAATACCTCGAACGGGATGCGCACAAATACCGACTGATTGATATCGTTCATCTCCGTATCCACATCGATGCCGATATGAGGATCGTAGTCCCCATTCTGATCGTAGCCGACACCGTCGTTGCCAGAGTCCCAGTCGTCGTGATCAAACGGCTCCGAGCCACCGCGCCATTTGTTGCCAAGCGTATTGCCATCGTTGTCAGAGGACGGCACCAACACCCATTTTTCAGCATCCCCATCAAGGATGGTTTTGCCGACCTCCGCCATCTCACCAGGGCGGCGTGGATCGGTGCCGTTGAGCGTATAGTAAATCTCACCTTCCGGTGCTGTAATCTTTAGGCGATAGCCGGTCGGTACCACACCACCATCTTGAACGAATTGTGGTGCATTATAGGACGCCTGAATTTTTTGCGTCGACATCTGGTTCATGACAATGTTTCTGCGACGCGATACCCAAGTCCTCTCGACAGTCGTGTTCATGTTGCGGATCACACCGGACAACTCCTCCTTCATTTCAAGAAAGCGACGCAGTACATTTTCATCCGTCAATGCACCACCATTGAAGTAGTGAATCTGTACCCGATCAGCAAAGCGCATGCGAAACTCGGGATTTTTCTGCAATGAACGGTAAAAACGTGCTATGTCCGAATCACCAGCCAGCGGTCCGCTAGTTAGATTGTTTCCGGTAACGCTACGACCGTTGTTCCCGAACGACCACTCGGCGTCCCATACGATGAAGCGCCATTTCGCACCGGGCACGCGTTCACGCGCAGCACGCCAATTGTTATGCGGCCAATCACCAGTATTCGCGTAAACGTTGAGCATGATGTAGTCGATGAAATTGTCGACATCGAGCAGGCGTTCCACTGCTGCGTAGTTTTGAGGCACGGATAGATTCTTCAGCAGGGCGGCCTTGAGCTCGTTCCACTTCACTGTGTCGCCTTCTCGCAGTTCACCAAACTGAGCTATGATGTCCCACTCCGAGTCACTTCCGTTCCAAGAATTCAGAAAATCACTGTCAATGCGTTCGGTTGGATTATAGTAACCCTTGTTTTTGCCGTTGAGGTAAAGATTCATGAAGGTGCCGCGCGCGGAAACCTGCCCCATGTCTGCAGAGAGACGCCGCACCAACTCGTCGACAACGAATGGATTAGAGTGGTCGTTCATCCCGGCACGGAGCACGATGTGGTTAAAATCCTGCACCTGCAGACCGGGAAAAAATGGATACCGCAGCCTCCCTGGGCCATAGTCACCGCGAAAGTACAATCGGAAAGAGTACTTGCCAGCTGGCGGTCCTGAGCTCGGGTTGTAGCGCCCTCGGATATAGTTACCGCCTTGCACACGCAGACCAGCGTTGGCATGCAGAGTCTCGCCGGTTTCAGGATAAATCAGCTCCATCGAAACAGGTCGCTCCCACGCAATGCCACGTTTGGTCGTGTTTCGTGGATTTGTCTCCATAATGCCGGTATTGCCCCGCAAGTTGGAATTCTCCGTAACGAGTGACATCATTGGCAACGACATCACCCCCTTGCTAAGATTATAGGCATAAGTGTGCGTCACTACGCGCGAAGGCAGCATGCCGCTCTTGAAAACCGCAGCCCGCACCACAGTCGTACGTCTAACTGAAATCGGCGCTAAGTATACCTTACCTTTGGTTGCAGTTGGCTCAGAGTAATCGGTCGTATAACGGATCAAGGCATCAGGCTCTTCGGTGGTAAGATGAACCCGAAATTGAGCATCATAGATACCCCGTTGCGCACTAAATTTCGGAGGTGCAAGCAAACCACGAATCGTCTTGCCCCTGTTGGCCATGCCCGGTGTCGGAGTCTCGAACCAAACCCATTCACCCTTGGCCAAGCGTCCGTAAGAGATGTCGCCGCGTTGCTCTGGATACACCGGNNCAATGTCGTCGACGANCCGCCTAGGCAGTTCAGGACTAAACAAGCCGAGATATTCCCCATCGACNCCGAGCTTAAAATTCGTGTGCAGNGCTTTACCNATCGCACGACGATTCTTGCCGGTTGCATACACGACCAATGTAGCGTTTGGCCTCANCTCCACGAAGGGAAAGACCCATTTGCCCGGTTTGGTTTCATCATCGCTCAGCGACCACCCATCAAGATTGACCGTNGTACCGCCTTTGTTTTGCAGTTCAATCCAATCCCCTGNNTCGCCATCATCATCCTTCAAACCTTCACTGTTAGCCGCCAAAAACTCATTTATGACCACATCGCCAAAATCGTGATTGGCATCCAAGTTGTAGAGCCAACCCTCGGCGGCAAAGCGGTTCGGCTCCGCCGCTAGATCGACCACGCCATGGTTTTCAACCCAGGCAATAGTCACCAGTCCGTTATTGGCTGGCTCGAATTCAATCTGCCAAGGGCCGCTAGCCACGCCGGCAACGGATAATGGAGCTTTGCCATTAACCCGTAAATCTGCCGCATCAAGCCCACTTATGGGTTCGTTGAAAAAAAGCCGCACACGACTCAACCTGCTCAAGGTGCTACCCGGCGGCGGCAAAACGGCAGCTAGCAGCGGCGGCATTTCATCAATAATTTGATACCGGTATGTGGCTGCCGCGGTGGCCGCATCCATTGGATTAGGTGGGCGGGCTGTATCAACAATGCCGTGATTTGGATTCCATGACAACGAGGCCTCGCCAAAGTCCCCTGACGCGAAAGTAAAGCTCCATATTTTATTGCGACCGCTTAGTTCCACCGCCGGGTTACCGTTAAGCCAGAGGTCACCAGCATCAACCCCAGTAACCTGCTCGTTAAACCGCACAGTAACCTCACGCAATAGACTCACATTGCCTGGCGGCGGATCGATCGATACCACCGAAGGTGGCAACTTGTCCGGCCGGTAACTGAGTAACTCAGCATCCATCATGAAGTCGCTGCTAGTCAGGTTAACATTGAAACCCATGACCGCAATCAGGTTATCGCCATCGACGAGATACCTCGCAGGGTTAGCAAGTGTAAATGTCTCGAAGTTGCCAGACTCATGGCCAACAGTTGCGAACGAGTCATGCGAAAGATCAGCCGCGCCTCCCACATCCAGTACCTCCTCGCCGTTGATCCAAACCACAAATCCGTCGTCGTAATTAACCAACAACTCCAGCTCGGCAATCTGCGCGGCTTTAGGAACACTGAAAGTACGCCGGAAAAAGACTGTCGAGTATCGGTTTCGCATATCTGTCAGCACTGTTCCACCGATACCGTCACCGTAACGGATTGGGGTGTCGCCGCTTTGCCAATCGCTGTCATCAAAACCGGCCTCTGTCCACTCCAAGTCACCGCCGGAAGGATGATCATTCCCCTTGTAATAAAGCCAATTGGCCCCGCTCTCGAATAGAGTTTCAGCCTGAAGCCCAATGCACGCCAAGAACACCAACGAAACTAACGCAAATGATCTCAATCTCATCTATCAGGCATTAGTTTCCCTTCTTNCGGTTCATCGCCATCACACTCAACCCACCAAAAATNGTACCTGAGCCNCCAGTTATNACACGCTTCACTGGCAACCCGGTCTTGGGATCTTTNTTGAGCGGATCATCANTCATTCGTTGCTCNACTTCAAAGCGACGACTTTTCTGGCCTTTCTTCTNCGGNATCGTCTCGTAGGTATATANAGGCATAATAAGTATCAGTAAGCTGGTCAGTAGCATATCGCCTCAACCGAACTGATCAATAATTTTCCCGTCCGCCTCATGCGCGGTGTAGGTTGGTTTCCCACCCTGTATGGTAACACAAATCAGGTGTCGCTTGCTTTCCGCCTTTGCAAGATACCAAAGTTCGCCAGGCTTGGGTACGGCACGAGTGTCAACACCCCAGCAGCCATCTCCAATGTAAACAATCCCTTTTTTGGGATCGATCCGATTCGCCCGCAGTGGATGCGTACGCTTGTAGGTATGATGATCGTTTTCAAAAACGGCTGTGACCTGATAATTATCAAACAACGGGCACCAATTCTTGATGATCTTTTGTGCTAGTGGGTCCTTTGAGGAATCGTTGGTATCGCTGGGAGGTTTGGCCGTGCCATAGGCAGGCTTGTGATAACATGGAAAAATGAAAGGAAACTGGCCCTTGCGCTTGGCCAAAGCCTGTTTCAACCACAAAGTCTGCTTTCCCTCAATGCGCTCCGTGTGATCGGAATCGAGTATGAGTAAACTCAGATAACGACCAAAGTCCATTGCATAAAAGCTACGATTGGCTGGATGAAGAAACAGGCTATAAAAAAATCGTGCGTCCTTGGGCTCCTTTCCCGTNCCACCGGCCACNTCATGGTTGCCGATCGCCACAACCATCGGNATCATGCAACCGTCTTTCGAACGCACGCTATTAAGCATCCACGACTCAAGCCAATCATCCCACTTTGCAGTATTGTTCTTGTTNTCATCGGCATAGGCCAAGTCACCACCGAGCAGCGCAAANCAAGGATTGAGCCGACCGGCACATTGGTTCATTGCATCCAGCTTCTTGCGGTCGTGCATCATGTCCCCACCCGTTACAAACCGGAACTGGNCCGGCAATGTTTGCGGCATCGTCCGAAACTTGAAGTATTGACCACCGCGAGCTGGTGTCTGCGAACGAACTGTGAAGATATACTCCGTATCGGACTGAAGCCCCCGGAGTTCGACATGATGGACGACCCTCTTCTTGTTATCGGCAAACAGGTGCTTAAATCCACGGGCCATCGCCCACTCGCCCCCAGCAGTAGCAGTAGAACGGCGGTACATCACGTAATCATTGCTCCGCGCATCCCCATCCATCCAGCTAACAACCATTGTGGAGGTCGGATCCGTACGCCAGGTCAGATAAACCATTGGCCCCTTAGTCAAGCGCTTGGCCAATGCCCTGTAAGGCGCCACCACTAGGAAAGATAGTGCCTGCAGGAATAACCGCCGGCCCGTTTTGAAAGGTTCTGTACTCATTAATCAGAAAAAGAGGGGAAAAATAGGTCCACATGCTGATGAGTCAACTTGCAGATACTATTTTCACTAAAAAATGGCTAAAAATGCTGTTTTTTTCTTCAAACAACGAGTTGACTCGAGATTGCTTTCTGGTAACGTTTCTCGCCCTTTGCTTCCTGGGAGGATTCTTGATGAAGACTTATTTGCCAAAGATCGACAAGCTGAACCGCACCGTAGACGAACAACCACGAAAGTGGCACTTAATCGATGCTGACGGTATGGTGCTGGGCAAGGTCGCCACCAAGGCGGCCGACCTGTTGCGCGGCAAAAACAAGCCCACTTTCACACCGCACCTAGATACCGGTGACTTCGTTGTCGTCATCAACGCGGAAAAAATCGTGCTCACTGGACAGAAAGAAACGGAGAAGGTCATGAGCACTTTCTCGGGTTGGCGCGGTGGACAGAAGCGTTTCACCCCAGCAGATGTGCGCGCAAAACATCCAGAGCGACTCGTCGAGCGAGCCGTGCGGGGTATGATCCCTCGTAACCGTTTGGGCCGACAGATTTTCAAAAAGCTCAAGGTTTATGCTGGATCGGACCACCCACATAAAGCGCAGGCTCCAGCCTTGCTCAAACTGGACTGACTACAATTTTCATATGGCAAAAACCGAAGAATTTTTAGGAACAGGGCGCCGAAAAACTGCGGTAGCTCGTGTTCGTTTATCAACCACAGGCTCCGGTAAGGTGACCGTCAACGGCCGTGACGTAGAGAACTATTTTACGGTTGAAAACCAACGCACTTATGCTGTTGAACCGCTTGACACCGTCGAGATGAATGAAAAAGCAGATGTGCGTGTTAAGGTAACTGGTGGTGGTATCGCCGGCCAGGCTGGTGCGGTTCGCCTAGGCATTGCCCGTGCATTAGAAAAATCCAACGGCGAACTTCGCCAACCACTCAAGGATTCTGGGCACCTATCGCGTGACCCGAGGAAGAAGGAGCGAAAGAAGCCCGGCCAACCGGGTGCGCGGAAGAAGTTCCAATTCAGCAAACGCTAATTTGCGACACTTTCCGAGCCCCGCCGGTTGGAATACTGGCGGGGCTTTTGCTTTTTTGGGGAGCCCATTTAAACTCGCGCTTCGCCAAGCGCATCATTTGAGAAAAAGAACAATGGCAGAGAACGAAATCAACGTGGCAATCGTCGGTGCCTCCGGTTATTCCGGGGAGGAACTAGTGCATCTACTACTCGGGCACCCGCATGTCAACCTGTCGGTGCTGACATCCCGCCAGTACGCCGGGCAGCCAATGACATCCGTTTTTCCGCGCTTCGCTGGATACAATGGCACGGACAGCCTGATCTTTTCTGAGCCATCGATCGATCTGATCGCTGAAAAGTGCGAGACTGTTTTCCTCGCCCTACCCCACGGGGTATCGGCGGAATTCGCTGTCCCACTAGTCGAGAGGGACTTGACGGTGATCGACCTTAGCGCCGACTTTCGACTAAACGACGCTAAAGTTTATCAGGAATATTATGGAACCAAACATCCCTCACCAGAGTGGCTAGCCAAAGCGGTTTATGGCCTACCGGAGATTCATCGCGACGCCATTTCCAATGCGACACTCATCGCCTCACCAGGCTGTTATCCCACTAGCATTCTTTTACCAATTGTTCCACTTTTGGAAGACAACCTGATTGATCCTACTCAAATCATTGCCGACTCACTCAGCGGCGTCAGCGGAGCCGGGCGAAATGCCTCCCTGCCTTTCTTGTACGTCGAGTGCAACGAGAGCCTGAGGCCGTACGGTGTACCTAAACACCGACACCTCTCGGAGATCGAGCAGGAACTAGATCTCGCGAATGGCTCGCCAGTGACGCTACAGTTTACACCGCACCTCGTCCCGGTGAACCGCGGCATCCTCACCACGCTTTACCTCTCACCCGTGCTTGACCAAGCGGACGATTTTGAGAAATGGACAAGTGCTGCCAACGACTGCCTAACCAAACGCTATGCCGACGAGCCGTTCGTTCGCATCACCGGCCGCGAGCGGTTGCCAGACACGAAAAATGTCACAGGTACGAACTCGATCGAGATCGGTTGGGTCGCCGATCCACGAACCAAGCGGCTCCGGGTCTTCAGTGCCGAGGACAACCTCGTGAAAGGCGCAAGCGGCCAGGCGGTGCAGTCATTCAATATCCGATTCGGTTTCGATGAAACTGACGGCTTACCGATCTGATCCATGGCCAAGTTCAAACTAATTAAAGGATCAATCACCGCCCCGCAAGGCTTCCGCGCGGCAGCTTGCTTTTGTGACGTCAAGACACTCGGCACTGGCAAGGGCAGCAACAAGAGACAAAAGAACGACCTCGCCTTGATCGTCTCAGACACCCCTGCCAAGGCAGCCGGGATGTTCACCACGAACCAAGTTAGTGCGGCGCCAGTGAAAGTGTGCATCAAGCATTTGAAAAACAACACTGCACAAGCGGTTGTAGTCAACTCCGGCAACGCCAACGCCTGCACTGGCCCGCAGGGAATGGCCGATGCCCACGAGATGGCCGCCCTCACCGGCGAAGCGCTTGGGCTTAGTGAAAAAGACATCCTCGTCGGGTCGACCGGCCGCATCGGAGTGCACCTACCAATGGCTAACGTCCGCAGCGGCATCGCCAAAGTAACCACTAAGCTGAAGCCAACACGTGCCGCAGCCATGCTTGCCGCTGAGGCGATCATGACAAGCGACACCCAATCGAAAGAGGTCGCGGTGGAATTCAAGCTAGGCGGCAAAACCGCTCGACTCGGCGGCCTCGCCAAAGGCGCAGGAATGATACAGCCCGGCATGAGCCCGACCGGAACACGACCCATCTCAGAACCACAGGGTCTGCACGCCACAATGCTCGCCTACCTGACCACCGACGCAGCTATCGACGCCGGCAGCCTGAAAAAATGCCTACGCGAAGCAGTCGCCCAAAGTTTTAACTGCATCACAGTAGACGGCGACATGAGCACCAACGACACAGTATTGCTCCTCGCCAACGGCCTCGCCAGTAATGGCAAATTGAGTACGACTGACCTGAAAGTATTTCAATCAGCACTGAATCACGTCTGCCTTGAATTAGCCAAAATGATCGTCCGAGACGGAGAAGGCATCACACGAGTAGTAACTGTACACTTGACCGGTGCAAATTCAAATACCGACGCCGATGCAGCCGCGAGGTCGGTCGGTAACAGTACACTCGTCAAGACGAGTTGGTACGGGGGAGATCCCAATTGGGGCCGCATCATCGATGCTCTCGGCTATTCAGATGCAACAGTTGTCGAGGAAAAAGTCGACATCGCCTACAGCGCCACCAACTCACGAAAGAAAGTTTTTTCACTAAAAAAAGGGCGCCCCACCCGAACGTCATTCGAAAACCTGTGCAAGATGGTCGAACCAAGGGAGTTTGATCTGCACATCAACCTAAACCTCGGATATGGCGAGGCCATCTTATACGCCGCAGACCTGACAGAGGAATACGTTGATTTCAATAAAGGGGATATCACCAATCCTGCATCACTGGGAGGATAAAATGGATCAATTGATTACCAAAGCGGCCACTCTCTTGGAGGCGTTGCCCTATGTTCAGCGGTTCCGTGGTCAGACATTTNTNACGAAGTATGGTGGCAGTTTCATGGACTCGGACGACCCTGCAACTCGCAGCGGTGTGGCACGGGATATCGTATTCCTTGAGGCGGTCGGCATCAACCCGGTGGTAGTGCACGGNGGCGGGAAAAAGATCACGAAAGCGCTTGCCAATGCTGGGTTGAAAACACGTTTTGAACAAGGCTACCGTGTGACTACGTCCGAATCGGTGAAGGTTGTCGAACAGGTTTTGTCTCATGAGGTGAATCCCGGCATCGTCAGAATGATCAATGAACTTGGCGGCCAGGCGCGTGGGTTTTCCGGCACGGAAATTTTTCGCTGTCGTCCNTTCCGCCCTCTTAGCCAAGCGGGAGAACCGATTGATATCGGCCTTGTCGGCAAGGTNACAGAGGTCAATACCGCCCCACTGATGGAGTGCATTGAACAGGACATTACCCCGGTTATCAGCCCTACGGCCACAGGCGAGGACGGCCAGATTTACAACTGCAACGCCGACGTAGCGGCCGGCCAGACCGCGGTTACACTGCGGCCCAAGCGCTTGGTTTATATGAGCGACGTACCAGGTCTACTAAAAAACCCAGAAGACCCGTCGAGTGTGATCTCGCACTTGGCAGTGACTGAAGTTGAAGCATTGAAAAACAGCGGCGTTATATCCAAAGGTATGATCCCAAAAGTCGACAGCGCCATTCGCGCGGTCACCGCTGGGGTTGAGAAAGTGTTTTTCATCGACGGCCGGATAAACCATTCGCTGTTGCTGGAGATTTTTACCGATGCCGGCGTCGGCACAGAGATTGTTGAAAAATGAATCAAGTAATTAAGGATCGATTCAGACGTTTCGTCGCACCGACCTACGGACGGTTTCCTATCACGCTGGATCGCGGTGAAGGCGCATACGTCTGGGACACCGATGGCAAGCGTTACCTAGACCTAGGAGGCGGTATCGCTGTGAACTGCCTCGGCCATGCCCACCCGGAGATCAACCAAGTGCTCACCGAACAATCNAGCCGCCTGATGCACTGCACCAATTTTTACTACTTCGACGGTCAAGCAAGATTCGCCGAGAACTTGACCAAGCGGATAGGCCCAGGANACGTGTTTTTTTGCAATAGCGGCGCGGAGTCTTCCGAAGTAATGATCAAGTTATCCAGGCGCTTTGGACAGGCTGAGGGGCGGTTTGAATTGATTACTGCGGAGAACTCGTTTCATGGGCGGACAATGGCCGGCATCTCTGCAACCGGTCAGGCAAAGGTCAAGAACGGGTTCACCCCTCTGCTCCCGGGATTTTCGCATGTGCCTTTTAACGATCTTGACGCNGTGCATGCCGCTCTCACTCCAGCGACAGTNGCAGTGATGATAGAGGGGGTGCAAGGTGAGAGCGGCATCCATCCGGCATCTGCTGATTACCTTCTGGGTCTCCGCGATTTATGCGACGATAAAAACCTATTGCTGCTCTGGGACGGCGTACAGTGCGGACATTTTCGCACCGGCTTGTTCCAAAGTTTTCAGACCATTCTCGGTGATCAACTCGGCGGCTTTTTGCCGGACTCAGTGGGAATGGCGAAATCCCTCGGCGGCGGCTTCCCAATGGGCGCAGTCTGGATTTCTGAAAAACATGCCGACATACTCGGCCCGGGAACACACGGCTCGACCTTTGGCGGCAATCCCCTCGCTTGCGCAGTAGGAAATAAAATTCTCGAGATCGTCGACCGTGACAACCTAGCGCAAAACGCCAATGAAATGGGTCAGTTCCTTCTAAATGGCCTAAATGGAATTCAGCAAAGGTATCCAAAATCGATCCGGAAGATTCGCGGCATGGGTCTTATGATCGGTATCGAAATGGGTAACGAAGTTGCAACATTCGACGACAANAAACCTGCCTCCGTTCAATGGGTGTCNGCGTTGCACAAGTCCGGNATATTAACCATACCAGCAGCAGAATCAGTTGTTAGGTTTTTGCCTGCACTTAATATAACCCAAGCCGAGGCTGAGGAAGGACTCAATCTGTTCGAACAAACCATCAAAGAAGTAACCGCATGAACCACCTGCTAAAACTCAAGGGCATGACGGGCGAGTCGATGCGAGAGATACTAGACTCCATAAACGGCATAAAGGCCAACCGCGGCNNCGGAGAGGCCAAACCGCTCGATGCCCAGACTTGGGCGATGATTTTCACCAAATCGTCGACACGCACTCGCGTGTCGTTTGAGGTCGGCATTCGAGANCTTGGCGGCTCAGTGATGTTCCTCAATGCGAACGACATGCAACTGGGCCGAGGTGAACCAATAAAGGACACCGCTCGTGTGCTGGGCCGCATGGTACACGGCGCAGTCATACGCACATATGCACAGGCCGATGTCGAGGAATTCGCAGCACTGTCAGGAATACCGACTATAAATGCACTTACAGATGATGAACATCCCTGCCAAATCTTAACCGATATTTTTACGTTTGAGGAAGCGCAAGGCCCTATNCAAGGCAAGATCATTGCCTACGTNGGCGACGGCGCCTGCAACGTGCCGATCTCGTGGGTCCATGCTGCAGCTGCGCTCGACTTTGAATTGCGTATCGCCGCCCCAGCGGAATTTCAACCNAACTCNGAAACCTTGTCCAAGGCTGGTGGCAAAATCTCCTGCACCGAGGACATTCAAACCGCCGTCAACCAGGCGGACATGGTCTATACCGACGTCTGGGTATCGATGGGTATGGAAGCAGAAGCAGAGGATCGCTTGGCCAAACTGGCCGGCTACCAGATTAACGGCGAGTTAATGCGCTTGGCCAAGCCGAACGCGCTTGTTATGCACTGCCTCCCTGCCTACCGGGGCAAGGAAATCGACGAAGAAACCTTCGAAACACACGCTGCCACCATCTTCACCCAAGCCGAAAACCGGCTGCACACGCAGAAGGCTATCCTCACCTGGCTGGCCAGTTAATTCCATTGCCAACGGCAACCGTAGAGTGCGAGAATACACGCGATGCCGAGTGCAGAAAAATCCAAGCGTATCAACGTCAGACGTCCTGACATCATGGAGAAGGTCAAGGCCGAAGTCGTGACGCATTACCGTAGCGCGCTTGTGGAACATATTCGCGCCAACGGCTCTAAATTCGCTTACGGCAAGACAAGTATACGCCTGGCCAAGGAATTCGGTTTTTGTTATGGCGTCGAGCGGGCGATTGATCTAGCTTATGCTGCACGGCGTCATTTCCCTGCTGAACAAACAGTCTATATTCTCGGCGAAATCATCCACAACCCGCATGTTAACGAGCAGATTCGTGACATGGGATTAACGTTTCTTTCAGGCAGCCATAAGACTGCCAACATCGATGACCTAAAGGAGGGCGACCCCGTTGTAGTCCCAGCCTTCGGAACAGAAGTTGGAATTACAAACCAACTCAATGCACGAGGTTGTACTGTCATAGACGCGACATGTGGAGATGTAATGAGTGTATGGAAGCGCGTCCGCCAGAATGCTCGCGAACAGGTTACCAGCATCATTCACGGAAAAGCCTGGCACGAAGAGACAATGGCAACTAGCTCACAAGCCAGAGCGTTTGAAGGAGGCCATTACCTCGTTGTGTTTGACCTCGAAGAGACGGACATCGTCTGCCGCTATATTACACAGGGCGGCAACCGAGAAATGTTTCTGAAAAAGTTTAATGGTGCCATGTCAGACGGCTTTGACCCCGATCAACACCTCGAAGCTATCGGCCTTGCAAACCAGACCACAATGCTACGTGGCGAAACCGAGGAGGTACAGAGACGCCTGAGGGCAGCAATGATGGAACGGTACGGTGAAGAGGCGCTCGATGAACGATTCCGCTTTTTTGACACTATTTGCGGGGCGACGCAGGATCGCCAGGATGCCTTGCGCGAACTACTAAGCAGACCGATGGATCTACTACTGGTGGTTGGGGGCTACAACTCCTCCAACACATCCCACCTTGCTGAAATGGGTGAAGAAAAGCTGCCCACTTATTTCATCAAGGACGCTTTTGAAATGGAGTCGCCGAACAGGCTGCACCACTTCCTACAACACAAACAAGAGATGGCGGTAGCGAAAAACTGGTTGCCTACCGATTGCGATCTGACGGTCGGCATCACAGCCGGCGCCTCTTGCCCAAATAATCTCATCCAAGAAGTCATCCTTCGGGTGTACGAACTACGCGGAATATTTTCGAGGGAGATCCTCAATTACATCCAAGCGCCTAACAGCAATACAGTTCCTTAAACGCATGCCCTGCGACTGTGAAGAACTCGAGGCACGAGAACGTGGCGTGCTAGCTCCATTTGCGCAGTTTAACGCAGATTCACGTGGGCGACAAATCCACGAACCGGCACCAGAATGGCGCACTCAGTTTCAGCGCGACCGCGACCGAATCATCCATTCTCGTGCCTTCCGAAGACTCGACTGTAAAACCCAAGTATTCCTGAGCGGTAGCGGCGATCACCTTCGCACACGCCTAACACACACGATGGAAGTCGCAGCCATTGCAAGAAACATCGCCCGCGCCTTGCGCCTCAACGAAGATCTTACCGAAGCAATATCACTGGGCCATGATCTTGGTCATCCGCCGTTTGGTCATAGCGGTGAAGCTGTTCTTAATGACTTAATGAGCGAACATGGTGGATTTGAGCACAACAATCAAACCCGGCGTGTCGTCGAGTTGCTCGAGCAGAAATACCCTGCCTTCCCAGGGTTGAACCTTACTTGGGAAACGCGGGAAGGATTAGCCAAGCACGACACCCTGCCTGTGCCTTCGCTTAGCCAAACGAAGGCTACGTTTCACCATCCATCTCTTGAGGCGCAGGTAGCCAACTTGGCTGACGAGATCACCTACTACAGCCACGATCTGGATGATGGACTCGACTCTGGCCTGCTTACAGAGTCGGAACTTGAACGCGATATTAGTAATTGGCGCAATGCCTCCGAACGTATCCAATCACAATATGGCGACCTGACGGACGAATCCCGTCATTATTTCATAATCCGCTGCCTGATCGATGACCAGGTACGAAATGTTGTCCAAACAACCGAGACCAACTTGACAGCGTCCGGTGTTGATTCAGCTGATGCTGTTCGAATGCAGAATATACCTCTCGTTGCCTACAGCCCAGAGCAACGCGAGGCCAACATTAAGCTCCGTACCTATTTGTATAGTAACCTATACTATAACGAAACAGTGCACGAACCTCACAAGCGAGCAGCTAAATTGCTTGGTGAACTCTTCCAACATTACGAGAATTACCCAGAATTAATGGGGAAGAATATCCAGTCGCTGATCCCCAAATATGGATTGCAGCGTGCCGTCTGCGATCATTTGGCTTGCATGACAGATCGGTTTGCCATCCTAGAGCACGAACGCCTTTTCGGATCATGATGTCCACCATCTAAGGAAAAATTTGAACAAAGACAATTTTCGCGCGTCGAACGAGGCGAAACCCCTTGACACATGGGGTANAATTCTTGCCCCGTTTTTTGAAAACAGGGTTTTTTTTAGGAAATCGGAGTGGAATCTGTCGATCCAAGACTCGATTTAGAAACCATCCAAATTTATACAAACTAAGAATGATACAAGTTGAAAACTTGAGTAAGGCTTTTGGGTTAAAACAAGCCGTAGATGATGTCTCGTTCTCCGTCGAGCGTGGTGAAATCCTTGGATTTCTTGGCCCAAATGGCGCTGGAAAATCGACTACGATGAGGATGATCACCGGATATATTCCTCCTACCGCCGGAACGGTGAAAGTCGGAGGTAATGACGTGACAGAAAAACCAATTGAGGCGAAGCGCCTAATAGGTTACCTGCCTGAAAGTGCGCCGCTGTACACAGACATGACCGTAGAGGGGTTCCTCGGGTTTTGCGCCGAAGTACGCGGCATGACTGGATCCGATAAGGCAAAGGCTATCGATCGCGCCATAGATATGTGCTTTCTCAAGACAGTTCGCCACCAGAGTGTGGATACACTCTCAAAAGGCTATCGACACCGCACTGGGTTCGCCCAGGCGATCATTCATGATCCAGACGTACTGATAATGGACGAACCAACCGACGGCCTTGACCCCAATCAAAAGCATGAAGTTCGTTCACTCATCCGTCGCATGGGCCAGTCCAAGGCAATCATTTTTTCAACTCATATCCTTGAAGAAGTCGAAGCGGCTTGCACTCGTGCCATTATTATTGACCAAGGCAAAGTAGTTGCCAACGGGACACCAAATGAGTTGAAGTCCAAGTCAGAGTCAGCAAATTCATTTATCGTAACCATTAAAGGAACAGAAACCCAGGAGGTTCGAGATAAATTAGGAACAATAATTGAGTCTTCTAAGGTGACGATAGTTAGTGACAAAGCACCCACAGTGACAGCCAGAGTTTTTGCTAAGAAAACAGATGAAAACAGTGAACTCGGACAAGCTATATATGATGTCGCCACACAAAACAGCTGGCAAGTTAGTGAAATCCGAAAAGAAGAGGGTCGCTTGGACGACGTTTTTCGTGACATCACCCGTACAGACACATAAACACTTTATTTAATTTAAAAAATGAAAAGCCTTTTAACCATCACTAAAAGAGAATTAGCCGGTTATTTCAATTCACCGGTTGCGTATGTATTTCTTGTGATTTTCTTATTAATGACCGGAGCTTTCACGTTCTGGATAGGCCAATTCTTTGATCGAAATCAAGCAAACCTCCAGCCGTTCTTTATGTGGCACCCTTGGCTATATCTCTTTTTAGTGCCAGCTGTAGGAATGCGGCTCTGGTCCGAAGAAAGGCGCTTAGGTACCATGGAATTGATACTGACCATGCCCATTAGCCCTTGGCAATCAATTGGAGGAAAATTCATTGCTTCATGGGCATTTCTGTTATTGGCATTAGTATTAACATTCCCTGTTTGGATGACGGTTAACTATTTGGGTTCTCCAGATAACGGTGCAATTATCTCTGGCTATATTGGTAGCGGATTGCTGGCTGGAGGTTACCTTGCCATCACGAGCATGACATCTGCCCTAACCCGAAACCAAGTTATTAGCTTTATCTTGTCTGTCGTGATTTGCCTTTTCTTGGTGCTTTGCGGCTGGCCACCGGTTACAGATCCTTTAGCAGCTGTGGCCCCAAACTGGATGGTTGAGGGTGTTGCATCTTTCAGTGTCATGCCTCATTTTGATCGACTTCAGCAGGGAGTGATAGATTCTAGGGATTTGATCTATTTTGTTTCTCTCATTGGATTTCCCTTGTTCGCCACAAGTGTCATCATAAGAAGTCTTCGTTCTTAAAATATTTACTCTTAAAAAAATGAAAAAAGAAAGAAAAATAGATGTGTTTCTGCACAGCGTCGGCGGAGTCGCAATTGTGCTCACCTGCATTGTGTTATTCAACATAGTCTCTTCAAATTTCAAACAAAGATTAGATTTAACGGAGGGGAATGTTTTTACGCTCTCAGAAGGCACCCGAAGTATCCTTCAGAATCTAGCGGATGATCGCGGTGGAGATTCTGACTCTGCTAAATTAAAAATCCGATTCTATCGCACGAAAGGAAACAACGACGTTCCAGTGACCTTAAGCAGTTTCGCACAGCGAGTAGAAGATTTACTGGATCAATACAAGGAAATCGCTGGAAATAATCTAGATTTAGAGAAAATTAATCCTTCTCCCGATACTGATGAAGAAGATTTAGCTGTGAAGGATGGCATATCCCAAATCAATGGCGTCTTTTATCTAGGCATGTCAATTAGCTATCTTGACAGTGTAGAAACCGTTGCCGCAATTGACCCTCGTCGAGAACGCAGTCTGGAATATGACATCTCACGCCGTATTACAAAGGTTTTAAATCCAAAGAAAACAGTCGTTGGTGTAATGAGCAGCCTGAATGTCTGGGGNGGACCTGATATGAACAATCCGATGGCTATGATGAACCGTGGACAGCAGCAGCAGCCAGCTTGGTTTTTCATTCAACAATTGCGACAGGATTACGATGTTGAACGAGTTGAGCCAACTACTACTGATATTGGCAAAAATATAGATGTTTTAATGGTTATCCATCCGAAAAACCTTACTGAACAATCCGAATATGCGCTGGACCAATTCGTCCTCCGAGGAGGCCGGTTGCTGGTTTTCGTCGATCCATTAGCAACTCGTGATGACACCGGAAGTCAAAATCCACAAATGAGAATCCCAGGACTTGGAGGAGGCTCTAACCTTGAAAAACTTTTCAAAGCCTGGAATGTGACATTTGACAGCACTCAAGTTGTAGCTGATTTGAAATATTTGTTGCCCGCAAATATGACACCAAGCCGAAAGCCCGTGCCTTCCTTCCTCTTGCTCGACAAAAATGCCGTTTCTGGAGAAAGCGTAATCACAAGCGAAATTAAGTCATTGCATCTACCTTTTGTTGGTCATTTTAAAAGGGACAATGCATCAGATGAGATCAAGGAAGAAAAACTTATCTGGAGTTCAAACAAATCAAAACTCGTGGATGGAATGTCATCTCAATTTAACGGCCAGGAAGTTATCGACAAGTTTGGCTCAACAACTGGAACCGAACATATTATAGCCATGAGACTTGAGGGTAAATTCAAGACGGCGTTTCCAGATGGCAAACCGGTATCAACCGATAGTGACGAAAAAGAAAAAGACGACGAAAAAGAAAAAGATGATTCAGATCATCTCTCGGAGTCTGAGCAAGAAAATGCTGTTCTATTGATTGGAGATACGGACCTGCTTGTAAACGATTATTCCGTTCGGGTGCAAAGAACCATATTTGGTAACACTGCCCAAATGATAAACGGAAACCTGGCATTTATCCAAAATGCAGTAGAAAAAATGGGAGGTAATTCCAATTTAATAACGATTCGTAGTCGTGAAGATCAAAACCGTCCTTTTGAAAAAATTGATGAAATGCAGGAAGAAGCACAAAAGAACTTTCAAACCCAACTTAAGGTCGCACAGGAAACACTACAAAATATAGTGNCCGAAAAATCAAAACTTGAAGGGAACGACAATAACAATGATGGAGATCAGGTGTTGACAATTAAAATCAATCAGGATGATTTGATGGAAATTCGGAAAAAAGAAGCAGATGCCCAACGTAAGATCAGGCAAATTCGAAAAGATTTAAGAAAAGAGATTGATCAACTTGAGTTCCGNCTCCAGTTGGCAAACATTGGGGTAATACCATTTTTAACCATCTTGACAGGNATTTTATTCTTTNTNTTCAAAAANCGTAAAACTGCTGCAGTATAAAATCATGAAAAACAAACAAATCTTATATGGNATTGTCGNCCTTTTCATTTTAGGNANAGGTGTTTTTCTTACNAGAGATGATTCTGAAAAGACCTCCTCTTCAAAAACATCNAACGATAATAGCAAAAATATTATCAAATCACTTGATGCTANCAAAATAANCTCAATANCNATAACGGACTCNGAAAAATCTGCNAGTTTAANTCTTNCCAATGGAATGTGGACTGTNACNGACCGAGATGGATACCCAGCGGACTTCGANACCATTCAAAGTTTGGTGGATAAGGTTAGCGAATTAAAGATACTGGCAGAACAAAAGGTAGGCAAATCACAGCTTGGCCGTTTTGAATTAAATGATCCTGCTGAAAAGGATTTAGAAGACACAGGAACGAGGTTGGNATTCAAAGACTCTGATGGAAAATCAATTCAAAGCATTCTGTTTGGCAAAGAAAGCAAAGGACAAAGCGATCCAAGTTCCCCATTTGGACCATCAGGAACGGGTAGATATGTACTCGTTGGAAAAANCACAATCGGAGAAATNAATGAAACTCTNAGCTATGATCTTAAAACAGATTCATCTGATTGGCTTTTGAAAGAAGATTTCCTTAAGGTAGAAAAAATCAANTCTGTATCTGTGTCTCAACCCAACGCTGAAGATTCCTGGGCACTGACACGGGATAAGGAAGGNGATGATATGTCGTTAGTTGATCCTAAGCCGGATGAGAAACTAGACTCATCCAAAGGAAACAGCGCCGGCCGGGTATTCGGTTATCCAAGTTTTGATGATGTTGCGAGTAAGTCATTTAAGCCCGAGGATTTAGGAATGGATAAGGCTGTCACAGCTACAATTGATACNTTTGATGGCTACAAATATATCATNAAAATGTCCAAGAAAGATGAAGNCCACTACATGACAGTCGCTGCAAGTGGAACTCGAGTGGCACAGGAAGATGAGTCCAAACAACGTGAACCGCAACCGGATGAATCCAAGCCACGTGAGCCGGGAGAAGACGAAAAGCCCGAAGATAANGAGCGCCTCGACAAGGAGCATGCTGACAACTTGGCTAAACTAATTGCCGACCGCGAAAAGACTCACAAAGATAGCTTGGACAAGCTCAAGACAGACCGCGATAAAACATTTACTGACAATATCGCCAAACTGGCCAAACTGGAAGGTTGGACGTTCAAGGTATCGAGTTACACATTCGATGCCATTTATAAGACACGCACAGAGATGATGGAGGAAGAAGAAGANGAGGAGGAAAGCAACGACAATACAAATGATCAAGACGCTCCCGTAGATGACGCAGCCCAAAAAAACAAAGCCGCAGGCGAAACTTTCCTAGCTGATAATAAGGTCAAGGAAGGCGTAGTTACAACCGATAGCGGACTGCAGTACAAAACGATCAAAGAAGGTGANGGTTCCTCGCCCAGCCAAACAGACTCNGTGACAGTCAACTACAAGGGCACATTAATNGACGGTACTGAGTTTGATAGTGGGCAAGGTATCAGCTTTCCACTGAATGGAGTCATTCGAGGATGGACCGAGGGTNTGCAGTTGATGAAGACTGGCGGTACNACCCGGTTCTTCATCCCATCCGACCTAGCCTACGGGGCAACAGGCAGTGGCGCAAAGATCGGCCCCAATTCTACACTCATCTTTGATGTTGATTTACTCTCGATCAAGGGCCAAACAGCCACCAAAGCACCGCCNCCCGCTAGCAATACACCTGCCAAGCCTGATCCAAACAAAGTTGTAACCAGCGACATCATCAAGGTCCCTTCTGCCGAGGAGTTGAANAAAGGTGCGAAAATTGAGGTTATCAAAAAGGAAGATCTTCCAGCCGAGATAGAGAAAGCCAAGCAGGAAGCTGAGAAAAAGAAAGTCGAAGAAAAAGAATAAGANCTCGGCAAANCGCCNGTATTTAGAAACCANCCAGCCAAACGCTTGGGTGGTTTTTTGTGTACAGAGGAATTTTATTTTCGCTCCTTGGTCTATATCGTAGCGTTTGGCTNATGGCAGAAGACAGCGCCGNAGTGCTCANACTCGAGGAGGTTCACAAACATTATGAAAGTACAGACCGCGATCCCNTACTGGTGCTCAAGGGCATCTCACTCACGGTCAACGGGGGTGACTCCATCGCCATTATCGGCCCCTCCGGATCGGGCAAGAGCACATTGCTGAACATCCTCGGCTCGCTCGACTCCCCTACCAAAGGTAGCATCCAACTCGACGGGCAGGAACTGGCCCATCTCTCAGAGCAGGATCTCGCCTCTATCCGAAACAAAAAGATCGGCTTTATTTTTCAGTCGCACCACCTGCTTCCTCAATGTTCCGTCCTTGAGAATGTACTGGTACCAACGCTCGCTGAAAACGGCAAGACTCCGGCTGAAGCTGTCGAGCGCGGGAGGCAGTTGATCGATCGCGTCGGGCTCGGGCATCGGCTCACCCACCGCCCGGCACAACTCTCCGGTGGCGAATGCCAGAGGGTCGCTGTGGTACGCGCGCTGATCAATCAACCCAGCCTCATCCTTGCGGACGAACCCACCGGTGCTCTGGACCAAGCCACCGCGGACTCACTTGCCGAATTGCTCGTCGAGCTCAACAGCGATGACCAAGTCACGCTAATCGTCGTCACTCACTCCACGGAACTTGCCTCGCGAATGAGCACCTCCCACCATCTGAAGGACGGCAGATTCGCCAGCAACGCCAAATAAGCCATGACAACCTGGTCACTGGTTCTCAACTCGTTCCGATTCTACGCGAGGAGTCACATTGGCACCCTGCTCGGGGTGGCGGTGGGCGCGATGGTATTAGTCGGAGCGCTACTAGTCGGCGAATCTGTCAGCGGCAGCCTAAGAGACATGGCAGAAGCCCGGCTCGGCAAGGTCGAGCTTGCCCTGCCTTCGAATGACCGACTTTTCCGGGCGGAACTGGCCGCACAACTTAATGCAGATCTTGGTGCCGATACCGCAGCGCTGCTACAACTTCCCGGTGTGGCCAAACGGCCCTCCGGTGAGAATCGCGCCAACAATGTCGTCGTCATGGGAGTCAATCCAGCGTTCTGGAAACTCGCCCTAAAAGAGCCAGTCTTTGGAGAAATCCCTGAGGACAACATTGTCATCAACGAACGCTTGGCCAAGCAGTTGAACGTCGAAGTCGGCAACTCCATCAACCTCCGCGTTCATAACCCTTCGCAACTCTCCCGGGACGCCCCGATGGCACCGATCGAAGACTCCACTGCATCGCTCGCCCAGATGGAAATTCTCGCTATCGTCAGCGACGCGGAATTCGGCCGATTTAGCCTGCAAGCGTCGCAGGTACCACCTTATAACGCATTCATCCCGCTCAGCCAGCTTCAGGACGCAATCGAGAAACCGGGCATGGCCAACCTTATGCTCATCAGTTCTGCAAGCAAACCCAGCGCCGACCCACTAGGTCAAGCGCAGGCTGCATTGTCTAGTAACTGGCAGCTCACTGATGTTCAGGCGCAGTTGCTTCAGCTCCCAGACGACAAGGGAATTGAGCTACGTTCACCGCGAGTTTTCATCGACTCACCCTTAGCAAAAGCCGCAATTGCTGTTGATACCAACGCCACAGAGGTGCTCACCTACTTCGTCAACAAGATCCAGTTAGACGAACGCTCCACCCCTTACTCCATGGCTTCGGCGTTGGCCGATTTTGAACCAGGCACCGTCTGGCTTAACCAATGGACCGCGGACGACCTGCAAGCCAAGTTGGGCGACGATGTGGAACTAAGCTACTACACAGTCGGTACAATGCGTCAACTAGAGGAGCGCACCGATCAATTCAAGGTGGGCGGCATCATCGCGATGAACGACACGCGCTCAGATATTACGCTCATGCCGGACTTCCCCGGCATGACCGACTCGGAAAACTGTTCCGACTGGGACACTGGTTTCCCGATGGATCTCGACGCCATCCGAGACAAGGACGAGGACTATTGGGACACTTATAAGGGGACACCCAAAGCCTACATCAGCCTAACTACCGGCCGTGAGATCTGGGGCAACCGCTTCGGCAGTCTCACCGCCGTTCGTTACTCTCAGAATGGCCCCGAAGCCCTCGAGGTACTTGGCACTAAATTGCTCAGCAAACTCGACCCAAATGACGCTGGCCTAAACTTTCAAACCGTACGTTCGCAGGCCGATGCCTCCGTCAATAACGCAATGGATTTTGGGCAACTTTTCTTGTATTTCAGCTTCTTCCTAGTCGCTGCCGCCGTGATGCTCATCTCGTTGCTTTTCCAGTTTACTATGGAAAAACGCACACGCGAAACCGGCACCCTGCTCGCGATCGGCATCCCTGCCAGACGGGTTCGCCGCATGCTACTGCTGGAAGGCGGACTGATAGCGGTCGCTGGATGCGTCGTTGGGGCCTTTGCAGGAACTTTTTTTGCCAAGGCACTACTCAATGGCCTATCCACCAACTGGAAGGAAGCCGTCGCCTCAGCCACGCTAACGTACCACAGTTCCGGTACCGCATTAGTAACCGGCATGTCTATGGGCTTTTTCGTCGCTTTCATCACCATCTGGTGGGCATTACGAAAACTTAAAAAACGAACAGCCCGCGAACTGCTTGCAGGAGAGTTTTCGGAACAGAGCATTCCCAATAACAACACCAAACGATCGGTGATAATGGGTGTCGCATTGCTATTGGTAGCAATTGGCTCTGTTGTGGATGCATTGATTAAAGGTGGGCAAATGTCTCCCAATACTTTCTATATAGCAGGAGCGATACTATTGCTATCCGGGTTAGCTCTGACCTCGGCACGCCTTAAGCATCTGGCCCAAGTAGGTGTGCTTGACCAAGCACAATCACTCAGCCTTAGCGCACTTGGCCAACGCAACGCCGCCCGTCAATCTCGTCGAAGCATGGCAACTATCGGCATGCTCGCTTGCGGTAGCTTTATGATCGCCTCCATCGGCGTTTTCCAGAAGGACGCCAATATAGAAGCCGACCAACCCGACTCCGGCACAGGCGGGTTCGAGTTAATGGGCGAAGCCAGCATCGCCATTGTTCACGACATGAACAACCCCACCAACCGAGAGGATTTTTACAGCCTAGACGAGGAAACTTTAAAGGATGTGAATTTCGTGCCGTTCCGGTTGCGCGATGGCGACCAAGCGAACTGCCTCAACCTCAACCTCGCACAGAAGCCGCGATTGCTCGGAGTGCGCCCGGAGACTTTGGCCGGCAGGTTTACTTTTATTGAGACGATGAACGGTTTAAACCTAGGCAACAATCCATGGAGCATTCTAGAGAGCGCCCGCGATGCCCTCAAGCTGCCGACCGATGTCGTCCCTGCAATTGCCGACCAAAGCGTTCTGATGTGGGCCTTAAGCGGCGGTGACATGATGAAGAGCAAAAAACTCGGTGACACGATCGACTACACCGATGAGAACGGCAACATGTTCAAGATCCAGTTTGTCGGCCAGATCGCCGATAGCATCATGCAGGGTAATCTGATCATCCCCGAGTCGGATTTTATCAGGCGCTTCCCGAGCGAAAGTGGCTACCGCGTTTTCCTTGTCGACAATCCTGAGGAACGCACGCAGGAGGTCAGCAATGAATTGAATGTCGCCCTTGCCAACCATGGATTTGAATGGGTCACAACCACTCAGCGTCTGGGTGAATTGAACGCAGTGCAAAACACATATCTTCAAACCTTCCAGGTTCTCGGTGGATTAGGCCTACTGATCGGCAGTCTCGGCCTGGGCGTCGTGGTCCTGCGTAACGTTCAGGAACGCAAAAGCGAACTCGCGCTGCTCCGGGCGGTTGGATTTGAGAAGAGTGCAATAAAACGTTTCATCCTCTCCGAGTACCTCGGCCTGCTCATCGGCGGTATGTTTATTGGCATCGCAGCCGCCTCTCTCGCCGTTCTACCCACCATGCTTTCCCCGACTGCTGATGTGCCGTATACTCTCCTCNGCGCGACGCTCGGCAGCGTGCTACTACTCGCCGGTATATGGACGTTGATCGCCACAAACCTCTCATTGAGCGGCAGCATGCTGGAGGATATTCAACAGGAATAAGATAATGAACCCAACTTCAAAAATTCCGATTGTTCCATGGAGCACGAAGTGCATCATCGCTTTGGGACGATCTAAAAAGCGACAGGGACTGATTCACTCCAAAATGCTATTCCCTTTATTAATACTGTTACTTGGACTGGCTTCGATTTCAACCCAAGCCGCTGAGCCATTGTATCAAAAAAACTTTGAGCAAACAGAGATTGGTGAAGTTCCAAGCGACTTCCTCGTGCTCGACGGCANCTTCGAAGTAAAGGAAGAGGATGGAAAGAAATATCTNGAATTANCCGGNGCACCGCTCGACTCGTTCGGCATCATATTCGGCCCTTCTGCAAAGTACGGCAACGAGATCAGTGCCCGCATATTTGGCACCAAAAAAGGGCGGCGTTATCCCGTCTTCGGCGTTGCGCTGAACGGCGTCAACGGCTACCGACTCCAGGTCGCCCCGGCCAAACGTTCTATTGAATTGCTCAAGGGTACAAACGTGATTGCCAACACGGTTTTTCGCTGGAGTGGTGGCTCATGGCTGCATCTATCACTAAACGTTCTGCAAACCGCGAACAACGAGTGGACAATTAACGGCCGTGTTTGGGAGGAGGGCAAAAAAGCTCCGACCAACCCCACCCTCACCCACAAGGAAATGAAAGAGCCACGCAACGGAAAACCGTCCATCTGGGGAAGCCCCTTCTCCGGCACACCAATTCGATATGACGACATCGTCGTCAGAAAAATGGCCAATTAAAAGGTTACTGCTGTCGCCGGTTGCTGGGTTGGTTCTCGGGTTTAGCCAAGCGCTTGGTCAAACGGAGGAATCTACAGGGGTAGAACTTCAACTCACTATTCCCGAGGCGCCCTTTCACGTAGTAGGCGATCCCGCACCGCTCAACTGGAAGTTCATCAACCCAGGTGACCAGCGGCTGGCATTCATGTGGGAAGGCTGTTGCCGGCTCAACGGTCGCGTCAGTGCCACGCTTGGCCAAGTCACCTTCCAATCCGAGCCGTCTAACGACCCAGCTCAACTAACGGCACACCGGTTCGCCCGAGCCGCCCGACTTTACCCAGGCAAGTCGACCCAATTCGAGACCGCCATCAGTGACTGGTTGCAGATTTCGGAATCCGGCGCCTATCAATTCTCCGCCAGTTACACCGGCTTGCTCGACAATCAGCGCCCGAATGTCACGCCCGGCTGGCAACTTTGGCGTCAATCCACCCAGTCAAAACCGGTTGAAACTACCCTGCTCATCCCAATCGATTACGTGGCTCGGAGGGTGACCCTTGGCAAAGCGAGTGGACTTTCCCTTTCCATCAAAAAGGATAATCCATGGAATCCAATCCATGGAATCCAACTCGAACTCACATTTAAGAATCAGTCCGGACAACAATTATTTCTCTCTTGGCCAAGCGAATTTGGAATTTGGATTTTGGACTCCGACAACCGCCGCGTTCCGCTCAGCCCCACCCAAATCAAAACTCCTCCAGAGGAGCTAAAGATTGATCCAAATGACCAAATCAAAAAAATAATAACACTCGATGGTAGAGCGTTAGAATCGAAACCATTCGGCACCTACCGAGTTTTTGTTGACTATAAAACTGACGATCGACGAACCCCGTCCAACTTGGTCGATATCAACTGGCAACTTAGCCAATCTCAACTCGCCAATCTAATCCGGGCTGCCTCAGGTGGCGCAAAAACCGGCCTTCGAAACAAGCCGCTTAAACTCCTCCGACTTCATATCGCCTCGCTTGGCCAAGCGCTTTTCCAAGTCGATGTCACCCGGTTTGATACCAAGGGGCAGAGACTACTGAGTGACCTGAAACTTGCTGCCAAACTGAAATCATTCGGCCCAAAGCCGGGACTGGTAACCGTTAAGCTGTCCATCGAAAAGGATGGCAGCCTTAAATTCGCCAACCAAGCGCTCGCCAAAGTGCTACCACCAAAAGGGAGCATAGTTGAAAATCTAAACTCGATCACATCCATTCAAAGGCATCTCGGCTGGACTGTGGCGGTAGAGTTACAACCTAAAGAACGGGTAACAGAAATGCAGATAGCCCAAGCACTTGAGAGCTTAAAATTAATCGAACGTAACTTGAGCAAACCGCCAGTTCTAAAAACGAATTAAAAACTGGTTTTAACTCAACTAGTGACGTTGAGTTTCGACTTGGCACGACCCTCAAGGACTTTTGAAGTGGGCTGGTAATTGGCGATGAACTCCTCCCGGAAATCATCGAAGGTGCCTTCTGCGAGGTGGCTACGGATCTTACTCATAACCTCGATATAAAAATGGGAATTGTGAACGCTCAACATNCGAAGCCCAAGAATTTCACCCGCCTTAAGCAAGTGCCGCAGATAGGCACGAGTATGGTGCTGGCANGCGAAACAAACGCAGCCATCCTCAATCGGCCCAAAGTTCTCTTTTTGGTGACCGGCNCGAATATTTATCGCTCCTTTTGANGTATAAGCGGTCCCATTCCGGGCCACGCGTGTGGGTAATACACAGTCGAACATATCTATTCCGCGGGCTACCAACTCGACTAACTGAGCAGGTGTTCCCAACCCCATTGCATAACGCGCCTTGCTTTCTGGCAGATAAGGCTCGGTAATCTCGACTGCGTTCATCATCTCCGGTTCCGGTTCACCCACACTAACCCCACCCACGGCGTAGCCGTCGAAATCCATCACCACCAGTTCCTCTGCACAACGCCGACGCAGTTCCGGACTNTTCGCCCCCTGCACGATTCCAAAGTATAACTGGCCCTCGGCTCGAGATTGCTCGGCGCAGATTGCAGCCCAGTTGAGCGTCCTATTGACTGCGGCCTCTAATTCGATCATGGAACAACCATGTGGCGGACACTCGTCAAATAGCATGGCAATGTCAGAGCCCAGTTCCCGCTGTATCGCCATTGATTCTCTAGGACCAAGAAAAAGCGTCTCCCCGCTGAGATGCGACCGAAACTCCACGCCGTCATCCCGCACATTACGAATCTTGGCAAGGCTATACACCTGAAACCCTCCACTGTCGGTTAGGATCGGCCGATCCCAGTTCATGAATGCATGCAATCCACCAGCCTTTCGTATAATGTCCATGCCCGGCCTAAGAAAAAGATGATAGGTGTTGCCAAGCAGAATCTCGGTGCCGATCTCATTAAGTTCGCGAAGATCCAGTGCCTTAACGCTGGCCTGCGTACCGACCGGCATGAATACTGGAGTGTCAATGGAGCCGCGTGTGGTTCTCAATCGTCCCAAGCGTGCCCTACTGCGAGGGCTGGTTTGAAGCAATTCAAACATACGAAATGGATAAGAGAATCGAACTTGGCNAATCGGTGGCTACCATCCACCCTCAGCTAGCATGGCCACCGTCTGCTTGGCTAGGTCATCAGCGAGCAACGGCAAAGCCTGCCTCTCTGAACTGGCCAGATCGCCTCCCAAACGGACGGTCGTGCGGCCGGTCAACTCGCGATCGATTAAAACCTGGCCACTTGCCCTCTCAGTAGCGCGAACACGAGTGATTAGTTCCACCTCGAAGTCACGCACACTGAGAATGTCACGCGGTTGAAAACTCACCGCCGATCGCCGATAATCAATGATACTGCCAGTGATCAGAAAATCGCCATCCTCATCAGTCGCGAGTTCAAATGTACCATCTCGCTGTAACTCACGGCGGATAGATGCATTTACCGAATCGGAAAGTCCAGCTTGNGTCGTCCCATTATAAAACAAACCAATCTCAACACTCTGGCCTTTTGGTATGACGGAATTCACCGCCCCCAACCGATAACCCGCGCAACCGGTGACCAATATGAGTACAGCCAGATAAAAGGCTGAGCGACTGGCAAACTGGTAGGTCATTGAGGCGTTACACCGCTCTCAGTTTCCGCCTCATAAAGAGGCTTTAATTCATCGATCTTTTTCAGCGCCTCCTCAGCATGCACAGTATCCGGAGCAAGATTTACCACCTCGTTGTAGTATCGAACTGCACCGGGAAGCTTTCCTTTTTTTTCATAATATCTTGCGATTTTGAGGCTCCCTTGGGCCTGCTCGATTTTCATGATGCGGATGTTTTCACGGGCCTCGACCGCTCGTTTTCCATCCGGATAAAGCGCAACATAATCTGAAAATGAATCGATGGCACGGTGTGTCACACCCTGATCATATTCAGCATCAAGTGACTGCTTCTGATAAGCGGCAGCTGCGGCGAACAATCCTTCCGAAGCAATTTCCGGCTGGTTGTAATACTTGTCAGACACTTTCTGAAATGCCGCCACAGCATGCCGGTAGTTCTTGTGCCTCTCGTTCTGTGAAATCTGGAACCCTCTCGCCTTTTTAACCCAAGCTTCGCCAATATTCATCTGCGCCTTAGGGGCCACGGCACTGAAAGGTCCGGTGTTAACAATGTCCTGAAACATGGCGGTCGTCTTTTTCATTGAACGGTATAAGGGTATACGACCCCACAACTTGAAACGACCGCCTTTCAAAAAACGTGTCGCAATATCGTATTGTCGCCGCTGCACTTCTTCAAAATCAGTATTTTGTGGATAATACCGCAATAGTTCCTGATATTCAGCAAACGCCTGTTGATCATTGCCCCGTTTTTCGCAGGCTTCGGCCAATAGCCTTTGAGCTTCTGGTGCATGGTCAGATAACGGCCAATCGGCCACCGTGCGGCGAGCCGCCTTGAAAACAGTCTTCCAATCCTTCGCCGCATAGGCCTCCTTCGCTACATCAACTTGGTCCTTCGCAGTGGATCGGCGCCAACTGCCGCCATCCCCAATGCGCTCATACGACCATCCTTCGCCAGGACGATAGATGATAGGTGCGGGTGAGCGATTCGGCCATAAGAAAAACGTTACTGCTGCCAATAGCAAAGGGCACGTCCAACGCTGCATGGGTTGAATCTACGGCAAGCATTACGGTGGCTCCAGCCTGTTTTTACTTTTGTCCTCGCTGGACCAGCATCATTCTAGGTGCAGACGAGGATGAACGATCCACTTATTATTACAGACTGCCCGGAAGCTCTAAAAGGCTTTACCGAAACCAGCGGCCGAGACATCTGGAAACCCATCGATCTTCCTGTCGATATCCGGCAAACTTGGCTGGCTGTCGGCGGATTGGACAAAGCACGAATCGTCCACCGCCCTACATCGACATCGACACCTTGGAAGCAAATCTTAGCTGTGGGCCACTCCGCCGTCTCACAAGTGGACGGCCTTCGTGCGTTGCTTCAGGCTGGTGGTAGAGTAAGTACGCCATTCGCCTGCCTCGCTCTAACCGGTGACAACTTTCACGGCAACCGTGGCCGGCTCTGGCATGCACTTGAGGGGAACCTGCATCTTACAGTACTCTTCTCGCCTAACCGTCCAGCAAGCGAACTTGGACTTGGTCTAAGTATGCTGCCGACCCTCGCAGTGATCGATGCATTTGACCGTTTTGACGCTCTTGGCGAAACGCCGCGCATCAAGTGGGTCAATGATGTGCTGCTCGGCGTCAACAAAGTCTCCGGTGTGATCACATCTACACTTACCAAAGGAGAATACATTGAACACGCCATCCTCGGTATCGGCGTCAACATCGCCGCCACGCCGCAGCTACCAAGCGGTCGGTTCGTGCAACCGCCCGGCAGCCTGCGCGAATTGGCACCGGACGTTCTCATTACCCTTCCCTCCATGCTGGCCGGGCTGCTCGACAGCTTGGCCAAACGTTACCAGCAGTTACTTGAGCACGGACCTTGTGTTTTGCACGATGACTATTTGCGCCGAAGCTGCGTCATAGGGCGGAACGTAGAAATCTGGGATGAAACAGCAGACAATCAGAATAACTCCAATCGTATCGCCGTCGGACGGGTCTTGGACATCTTACCTGATCTCTCACTGCGCCTCGACACTGTCGCCGAACCGGTTCGCCGTGGTCGCCTAATTTTCAAAAACTAATCGTTTTGAGCTTTGGCCCATGGCCAAGGATCCTTATCGTTTGCCCATGCGAACGATAAAGGTACCCCTCGGAGATCGCAGTTATTCCATTAAGATTGGCTGTGGCCTGCTGCCCAAACTGGGTAGCCTTTGTCGGCGGCTAAAACTGGGTAATAAATGCGCCGTAGTGACCGACCAGGCGGTCGGTCCACTCTACGCCAAAACAGTGCTAANCTCGCTTAAGCTGGCAGGCTTTGCACCGGTTAAGATTCAAGTGCCAGCAGGCGAAACCGCCAAGAACCTGCAAACAATCCAATCCTGTTATGACCAACTTGCAAAAAANAGAATCGAGCGCAGCTCATTCATCGTAGCNCTAGGCGGCGGCGTTGTAGGTGACATNGCCGGCTTTCTCGCGGCGAGCTACCTGCGTGGCCTAGACTTCGTGCAGGTGCCAACAACGCTGCTGGCACAAGTCGACAGTTCCGTCGGCGGCAAGGTCGGTGTAAACCTGAAGGCAGGNAAAAATCTTGTCGGCGCGTTTTACCAGCCGCGCCTAGTACTGTGCGATCTCGACACGCTCAAGACACTACCTCAACGTGAACTTAGAGCCGGGCTTGCCGAAGTGATCAAATACGGAATCATCGCCGATCCGGTTTTTTTTAGGAGGCTCGAACAAATGCTTCCGAAACTTTTATGCCTAGACACCAAAGGCTTGGCGCATATCGTTGCGCGTAGTTGCCAGATCAAGTCTAGGGTCGTCGAGGACGACGAACGCGAAAACGGCCTGCGTGCCATCCTTAACTACGGCCACACCATTGGCCACGCGCTTGAAGCCATATCACGCTACGGCAAATACCTGCATGGCGAGGCGATCTCGATTGGCCAGGTGGCNGCGGCCAAAATCTCACACGACATACTAGGGTTTGACCAAGCGGAAGTCGACCGCATTGAGGTNCTGTTTACTCAAGCNGGCCTGCCGACCAAGTTGCNCCTANCCAAGCCACAGTTGAATAAACTGTTCGCCGCGATGAAACTCGACAAAAAAGTTAGCGGTGGCGAAGTCAAGTTCGTACTAGCCCAAAAAATCGGCCAGGTGAAATTTGGTATCAATGTCCCAAAAACAATAATCAATGCTGCATTAAAATAATGTCCGCCATCAGTGAAACAATTATACGTGAGTTCCTCGAAGGCAGCGGATTTCTGCTGCAGCAAGGGCGCAAGTTTGTCGCACCGTCTCGACGACACGATTCTCATATCGATTTTTTTGCTACCCATCCGTCGGCGACTGAGCCGACGGCAACACTACCGTTTGAATTGCAGCCTAGCGACTTGAAGCACATTCGCCGTGCAGTTTTCGCAGTGAAAGGATGGCACACAGAAACCTTTAGCGCAGCAGTGATGGCCAACTCGCCNGAGATTTTCCGCTTTGCTCAACCAGCTGCGGCCAAGCAGGCGGAAGAAATTTTCGGCACGAAAACAGGCTTCCTCAAAATTTTAGTAGCGCCGTCACTACCGGCCTCAAAAAAACTGCGCTGTGACAGCATCGACATGCTTCGTGGCAAGGGTGTTGATGGAGTGATCGAATTTCCGACGATCCTATCAGTATTNATCGACAGTGTGGAAAAAAACCGTAATTACCAACGTTCCGATGTACTACAATTGATCCGAGTGCTGAAAACTCATGGAATGCTTAAGGAACGGCAAATGGANTTATTCCGTGCCCCGAAACTACGCACAGCACGCAAGTCGAAATCTTAAGAGTCAATGATGCATTAGAAGCATGCCGGCACCGGCCANTGCAAGNCCGGCGGCAATCGACATCATCTTGTAGGCGTTGAATCGGTGCCCCTCGCTGCTCTCGAATAGGATGGTGGTCGAAACGTGTANGAAAATGCCGATGACGATAGCGAGGCTCTCACGATGGAATTGCCCCACAGCTTCAATACCACTCAATAAAGTACCCAATGGAGCCATCGTAGCGAACACTATGAGCAAACCGAATGCTTTTGCTCTAGAAAGGCCGCTNTCTAATAACATTACCAGCAATACAATCGCAACCGGATACTTGTGAAGGACGATCCCCAACAATAGCGGTTCTATCCCATGAGAATGCCCATGAGAATGCCCATGAGAATGCCCATGAGAATGCCCATGAGAATGCCCATGAGAATGCCCATGGTTATGGCTACCCGCCTCNTCGCCGCCCAATGGCATTCCCTCAAGGAATGCATGGAGGCATAGCCCCACCATCAGNCCGATCGGTATGCCACCATGGCGCTGCTTNTGAGCGTGNCCATGCTCGATGCCACCCGAGAGAAATTCGAGCATGAGCTGAACAAAAAAACCGATTAGGATAAAGGCTCCGAAATAGGAACCCCGGTCGNCCCCCTGAAACACCTCTGGCAGTAGATGCAGCGCTGTTATCGAAAGCAGGTAAGCGCCACTGAAGGCAATAAGAAGTTTGAGTTTGTTGGGATCCGACGGCTTGAATANTACAACCGTAAGAACCGCAGCGAAAACAGACAGTATAAGCAGAATATAGGTCATATTTCTATGANGCCAAACTCTTGGTTCAGCATGTGTTGAGAATAATGTCCGTTTGCTNTATAATAAACACGAATNACCTANTAATTCGTGCCCGCTGTGACTTTACCGATAATATTTACTTCATNAGTAGCAACTGGCGTGCGCGCTTGATAGCATTAGCCATCCGGCGCTGATAATGTGCCGGGAGCCCGGTATACTTACGCGGAAGAATCCGCCCATGGCCGGTCACAAAAGTCTCCAGTAATTCAGTATTGCGGTAATTGAGTTGGTCTATTGTAAAATCCACCTTTGGACGCGGACGAGGTGTGCGTGTCTGGTTCGTGCTACGGCTATTCNGCTTACTCTTGTCGTTTTTCTTCGGCATATTATTTGATCTCTCGGTGAAGCGTATGGCGGCGCAAGTTCGGGTTATACTTCTTCATCTCCAACCTTTCTGGCTGCGTCTTCTTGTTGCGTTGAGCCATGTACCTGGAGACGGGTTTGCCCTCTCCCTTGGCCTCAGTACACTCTAGTATGACAGTTTCCCTTGGCATAAATTTATTCCTTCNTTGNCTTTGCCTCTGGCAATTCTTTNTCGAGCCTNTCCCTAGCCGAGGATGTCTGCGTTGTGATGGTTCCTAAACGGCCAAGCGATCGATTCTGAAGAATACCGTACTGTTCAAGTTCTGACTGGGCATCCACCCGAAATCTCGTCCATGGTATGGCATTGAGCCGGGTCTGGGGAATCGGTTTACCGGAAATTTCACAAGTACCGTAAGTGTTCTTTTCGATACGCTTGAGCGCTTCTTCAATCTCGTAGATNACATCTTGATCTGAAGAAAGAAGACTGAGATTAAAGTCCCGATCAAAGTTATCCGTGCCTGAATCAGCCATATGCACACCGTAGCTTTCCATCTCTGTGGCGGACTCTCTAGCCAAACCGTTACGCTGATCGGTCAATCGATCGCGAANNTTTATTAATAATTGNTTCTGTTTTGCCCATTTCCCCNCTTTATTCAATTTCCCTGCCTGTTTATTTTGCGCAGNACNTTTTGCTGGAATTACCGGAAGACCTAGGATCGCTGCAGTAGTAGCCGCCCCAACAACTTGATGATTACCTCGCGAGACCTTCTTNTTGCGAAGAATTTTCTTTTTAGATGAATCCTTNNTTTCTGTCGTTTTTTGCGCAACAAGCTTCTTCTTTTTAGCTGGTGTTTTTTTAACTGATTTTTTAACCGCTTTTTTTGCGGTTTTCACTGTTTTTTTTGCTGGTTTACTTTTTGCCGCCACTTTCTATCAAATTCCTGAGTTCAATCCCAGTCCCTAAGATAGCCACTCGGACCGTCAAAACGGAACAGGGCGCGGAAACTTACCAAAGAGCATCAAGAACGCCACAATAAATTGAAGTTTTTTTATGATTCTAAAAACTATTTAAACTGGCAAATAGGGNTAACTTNAATTTTTCTCATTTTGTGCAGCATTTTTTAGCTANAAAGACTTAAACAATAACCAAGTAAATTGATTTCTCTTTACAAAATCAGTTATAGAAAAAGGCGGTTTTTGCTTTATCGATAAAGTTTATCAAGGTTTTCTATATAATTCATGAACTGGTAGGCGTTAAAACAGTTTCAATTCAAAATAGTTCCTCGGCGAATGTAGGTTGGTTGGTCTAGATCCTCTCCTTGATGGATGGTAGGTTCGCTATTTTCAAACCTACCTTTTGACACAATCTCGAGCGGCAACTGTTCCTGAATGATCTTCCGACGCTTCGTTCGGTTAGGTTCCTCTCGAGCTGCCTCGCGGATGAGGTCTTTCCGGCATTCAGGAGTGAGAGTGTCAGCGGTCGGAGCCGGGGGTGTATAGGCAAAAGTGCCACGGGATTTACTTTCGGTTTCGTTCGCCAACTCTAGATAACTTCCGGCGCCCGGTACTGTTATGTTATCGGAAACAACCAAGCCAAGTGAATCTCCTTTTGATATGGAGGGTTCACTATACTCACCAGCTAGTTTTCCGGCTTGTGCCATGATGACCGTTAATTGCAAAGATTCTCCGTTTTCCTCACTAGATGCTCCTATCACCAACCCAGCGGAAGAAGCGTGGCTTCTGATTGAAGCAGTGATAGTATTCATCTCCTCAAGTGTAGTACCGCCGCCCGAGATATAAACGAGAATGTTTTTGGATTCCTCTAAAATATCGCCGCCCCGTATCGACGGATGAATCAAAAGTTTTCTAATAAGATCGTCAGCACGGTCCTCGCCAACAGACTCAATATGGACCACCACTCCAAGAGAGTGCCGATCCCGTAACAGTGCTTGAATATCGGCAAAGGAGACGTTGAGCATTCCCGACTCAAGAAGCATCCGACTCACTCCAAGTACAGCCTCGCAGAGATGACGATTGGCAATGTCGAGCGCTCGATTAAGCGACAATTGATCCCCCTCCATCCGAAGAATGTCCTCATTAGGAAAGTGAAAAACCGCATCGGCCACCTGCTTTAGATCACGCAACCCTCCGATAGCCTGGTTCGCTCGCTGGACACCCTCACAGTCGAAAGGCGAAGCGGCTACACCCACAACTAACGCTCCTGCTCTCTTAGCCAAATCAGCAATAAACGGTGCTGCGCCAGTACCCGTGCCTCCTCCTAGTCCGGTCAAAATAAAAACGAGATCAGTGCCTTCGACCAAGTCGAGCAAAGCCTTTTTGTCCGACTTCACAGCAGCCCGAGCCAATGCTGAATCGCCTCCTGTCCCCAAGCCACATGGAATCGCTTGGCCAAGAAGTATGGTCCGCGATTGATGGCAACGTGTGAGACTACGACTGTCGGTATCTAATGAATAAGCCTCGACTTCTTCTGGCGCTACCATAGCCAAGGTCTCGACAAGTTTGACACCAGTATCGCCTACGCCTATTAAGCAAATCTTTGGTTTAGGCTCATTTATTTCCTTCGTAGGTTGATTCATGGCTTATCCTTGTATATCAGCGACCAAACAGAGCCGCAACCTGCCGCCGAATAGCCCGACCGAATCCAAGGCGAGATGGCGTTACCTTTGACTGGAAGGCACCAAACTTAATAAGGCCAATGGAGGTCGCGAATTCAGGCTCATCCAGCGCATTCTTCATCCCACTTACTGTACTAGAACGCCCAATTGACACCGGGATGCGAAATACATCTCGGCCCAGTTTTGTGATATTCGGAATACGAGCACCTCCGCCGCAAATTACTACTCCGGCTCGGAGGTACTCGATCAATCCGGCCTGACCAATATCCTGAGCGATCAATTCGAAAATTTCTTGTAGACGCATCGACATGATTTTCTGCAAGTGACCAAGGTTAACCTGTCGCCCAGGGATAAGACTGTCGTGACTCAGATCGACCGTCTTATCTTGCGACTCGGGATCAATTATAGCTGAACCGTGATCGATCTTGATCTGCTCGGCCCTGGCCAAAGGCACTTTAAGCCCATAGGCCAAGTCGTTGGAAACGTGGTCACCACCAACAGCAAGGACACCGGTATGCTTAATAACAGCAGCCTGATAAACCGCATACTCGGTGACGCCGGCCCCAAGATCGATCACTAGCGCTCCCAGTTCTTTCTGCTCATTGCTGAGAACGGCTAAAGAGGATGCCAAAGCTCCTGCAGCAATATTGTCTACTTCTAAGTGTAGGCTGTTGACAAGGCGAATCGGGTTTTGTAGTCGGTTATACTTACCACTGATCACATGCACTTCCACCTCGATTCGGGCTCCTAGCATGCCTTCCGGATTTTGCACACCATCCTGCCCATCCACACGGAAGTGCTGCCGAATCGCATGCACTACAGAATGGTCGGAGGGAAGGTTGATGGCCCGTGCATTCTTGATTACATCTTGAATGTCGTCATTTGTAATATCGCGATCTGCCGATACCACCGGGTGAACACCAGTATTGTTGAAGCCACGAAGATGGCTCCCCGTGACACTAAGGAAAACTGATCGAATCTCGACATCGGCTACCTGCTCCGCCTCCACAATGGCATCACGCACATCCTCTTCGGCAAGAGAGACATCAATAATCTCCCCCTTGCGAATGCCTCTCGACTTTGCTTGACCAAGGCCAATAACATTGACTGCCTGATTACCGCTAACTTCCCCTACGGCAACACACACCTTTGATGTGCCAATTTCGAGCCCGACGATAATTTTTGAATCAGTCACGGTTATTTCATTTTCCGGCTATACTTTGAGAACTATTCAGATCCTTGACAAGTGTTGGAGAAAGCATCCATCTAACCGGCACATTGTTAGTAACTGATAAATCCACAGTCTCAATTGCCAAGCCAAACTTCTCCCCATGCGCCCTAATGCGACCCCAGCGATTTAGCTGCCTTGATAAGTTCCTAGTGGCAAGATCCACCTGCCCTCCTTCACCTGTAGTAATTCGCAGGATGCTCGGTTGGGATAAATCTATCACCCTCATATCCACCACTCCAGCGATCGACGAATGCCGAAACTCGCTGATCAGACCCAGCGCGGCCTGAAGTTTTGGCAGGACCGCCGCTCGGCCGGGAGTTAGTGACTTAAGTTGGTTGAGTTCAAGTCCCGAGATTACAGGAAGAGACCACTCAGCCTGGTTCTCTGGTACAACCACAGAAGAACCATCAGCCGGATTCATAACATGACCGGTCTCGTCAAGTTGAAGTCGGACACACTCGTAAAGTGCACCCCCCGTATCTCCAAGTTGCCAAGCCCAAACCTGAGCCATTGGCACCCGCTCGGCAACACGCACCTGAAGCGTATCTGGAAGATGCCTTTCCACAGATGCGGCCCGGACTCTGGGTGCCAACTCAATATCACGCTTGATTCTCAGTAGATCGAGTTTGAGCAGATTGTCACCCGATTGCACATCTGCCCAACGCCTGAGTTGATCTACTGGCAGAATGCCGTCCGTTCGATAGTCCAGATGCCGTATGGAAAACGAGTCGTTCTCATATACAAGTCGGTTGAGCAAAAACATCCCGCCTTGCCAACAAGCGCAGAAGATCACCACGATAGCGATGATGATACCCACAAGCGATCGCAGCAGACGAAGACGCTCATGCCGAACCTGCTGAGACTGCACCTTAACACTGAGCAGTTTTTTCTGACCAGCCTTGCTGTTACGCCTTTTCGCTCTCAATACAATTCCTATAAGGATCTCATGCCGTTAATGCCAATGGCGGATTATCTAGAGCCAATTCAATTAGCCTTTGGCATAGATCCGTAAACCCCGTGCCATTTGCTGCCGCCGCCTTAGGCAACAAGCTAGTTTCGGTCATGCCTGGCAGTGTGTTTACCTCGAGAAGCACTGGTTCTCCATCCGGCTGCACGATAAAATCAACACGGGCGCAGTTACCACCTCCTACTGCGGCCAAAGCACGTTCACCGGCAGACTGAATGCGATTCGTGGCTTCGTCGTCAAATAGCGCTGGACAGACATACTCTGTGGCGCCCGGAGTATATTTATTGTTGTAATCATAGGCGCCACACCGAGGAGTGATTTCGATCACCGGTAACGGCTGACCGCCAACGATGCCAACTGTGACCTCACGTCCGTCGATCCGTTCCTCGACCAGCACCGGCCCGCCGGCCTCAAACGCTCTGGCCAAACAGCTAGACCAAGTTGTCGCCGAATCGACAAACTCCAAGCCAATACTTGAGCCTTGACAAACAGGCTTAAGCACAAGTGGAAGTTCCAGCCCCACTGGCATGTCAGCCCCTAATTCGTCGACTACACAGTCGTTCGCAGTAGCCAAGCCATCCCGGGCACAGGCCCGCTTTGCCGCAATCTTATCAAACGCTATTCTGCTCGCCGCCTCTCCACACCCGGTATACGGCACTCCTAACGTATCGAGTTTAGCCTGAACAGTACCGTCTTCGCCGTAAGTTCCATGAAGCGCTATGAATACGACATCGGTCTCTAGGGGCAGTTCAAACTCGCCGTCCACCGGATCGATCTCGCACACACTATGACCTATGCTCCTCAGTGCCTCCGCTACAGCAACACCAGACTTGATCGAGACCGCCCTCTCACGAGAATCTCCTCCTAGCATTACACAAATATTAAGTGGTTCAATCATCCCTTGCTTGCTCTACTCCGACAATCTGCACCTCGGTCTTCAAGCGGATGCCGCGCTCAACGAGCGCTTTCTCTTGGATACGTTGAATGAGCCGCAAGATATCTCCCGCCGTCGCTTCGCCAGTGTTAACTATAAAATTAGCGTGTTCTTCTGACACCATCGCACCACCCTCTACCAACCCCTTGAAGCCCAACTCATCGACCAGCTTCCCAGCAGGGATAGTCTCTGGATTTCTAAAAATACAACCGGCGCTACGTGCCCTAGGCTGAGTACTCCAACGCCTCTCGGCAAAAACAGACATACGGGCAGCAATTGCATCGGGGGCGTCTGGCTCGCCCTTCAGTACTACACTCAAAGCGATCTGGTTTTTCAAGAGCGGGCAGCTACGATAACCAACCTCAATTGATTCGGAGGGCATCTCGAACACTGAACCGTCAGGATCCATGAATCGTAGTGTCTCCACCAGGTCAAAGAGTTCTCTACCCATCGCGCCAGCGTTCATGCGCAGCCCACCACCGATGCTGCCTGGGATGCCTTCGAGGAACTCCATTCCAGTTAAACCACAGCGCCGGGCTTCGGTGGCAACCGCTTTCATCTTCGAGCCCGCGCCGCACTTGATCCGAAGCCCGGTCGATTCAATTCCATTAAATACGGGATTGCTTAGTCGCACAGTCAACCCGGGCACACCGGAGTCCAGCGGGAGAAAGTTGGAACCTCTCCCCAGAACAGTCACCGGAAGAGCTCTCTTACTACAGGAGGCAAGAAGAGCCGCAAGACCAGCCTCAGTCTTTGGCTCCGTAAACCATTCGGCCCGGCCTCCGGCACGCAATGTCGTTAATTCCTCTAGTGGATAATCAGACTGGATTACGGTCCCGTCACCGGCAGATCGCTCGAGATCAACTTTCACCCCATTCCATACAGGAGAAGCGATCCCTGTATTCATGCCGCAACCTCCTTTCTAGTTGGAATGGTAAAAAGCAGATCGTCAGTGGACTCAGGCTCCCATCCGCAAATGTCGTACATCCGCTTAACTACATCCTCCGTAGCCTTAGCAGCTTTACCTAACTTCATGGCGCAGGCCATCGCCTCGAGTTTCGCCGGATTAGCGAATAGCTCACTCAACTGACTAACTAACAGGTTAGGAGTCAGTTGTTTTTGGTGAAAACAACGAGCCGCACCTAGATCCACAAAAGATCGAGCATTAAGCCTCTGATGATCGTCCACGGCTGTTGGGTAAGGAATTAATATGGCTGGCAATTCCATTGCTGAAAACTCGGCAAGCGACGAAGCACCGGAACGGCTTAGCGCTAGGTCAGCCGCACCCAGCGCATACTCCATCTCTGTCAAAAATCGACGCACCACTGCCCGTATACCAAACGCGGCGTACGCCTGCCGTACCGTCTCGACACTACCACTACTACCAGTCAAATGAATGAACTGCAGTCCTGGAATCGCTTTAGATAAACGCGGCAGCGCGGCAATCACAACTTGGTTGATTGACTGAGATCCTTGACTGCCCCCCATCACAAGCAGTACTGGCTGGTCGTCAGACAGACCCAGTGCGACCCGCGCATCAGCCTTTGCCAACGGCTCCATCGCCGAGCGCACCGGCAGACCAGTGGCGCGGATGTCGGTGCTCAGCATGCATGGCATAGCTTCTGGAAATTGGACGAACACCTCATCGGCGAGCGGCGCAAGTAGCTTCAGGGCCCGTCCAGGAACAGCGTTGGCCTCATGTAGAAAAACACGGGAACCGGACATCTTTCCGGCGACCACCGGCGGTGCACTGGTGAAACCACCCATCGCCAGCACGACATCTGGCGGGTTGTCATAAAAAAGTTTTCGACACCGGCAAAAAGACGACCAAAAAGCTCCAGCGAACCGCACCGGATTACCATTCAAGGCGATAGCCGGCAATGACTCCACCTCCATACCGTAGGCCGACTGAACTGCAGTCTGATCAACCTCTTTTGGACTAACGAGTAGCACAACCTCGCAGCCGCGCGCTACAAACGCATCACCAACAGCCAGACCTGGAAATAGGTGACCGCCCGTTCCTCCACAAGCGATAGCAATCCGTTTTGGGAAAGAATTCATCGTTATGTCTCCGCCCCAAACGGCGAGTAGCCGCCCGAATCACCCGCAGCAACCGACTTGGATCGCTCCTCCCGACCGGCAAAGCGCGCCACACTTAACAATACACCGACACAGAAAAGCATCGCTATTAGATTCGTTCCACCACGGCTGATGAAGGGCAGTGGCAACCCCTTGTTTGGCAGGGTACCTGTCACCACGCCGATATTAATGAATGCCTGTATACCGACCAACAACGTTAACCCCGAAGCCAATAGGTATCCAAAAAAATCACGTGCACGCATCGCAATGAACGTTCCACAAACCACAAACAAAATGAACCCTATTACGATGGCTACGGTAGCAACTAATCCTAGTTCCTCCCCTATCACCGAGAAAATAAAATCAGTCTGGTGCTCTGGAACAAAACCTAATTTTTGGCGTCCATTACCAAGACCAAGTCCGGTTGTTCCGCCTGATCCAAGTGCAATCAGCGACTGCCACGCCTGATACCCAACGCCCTGCTTGGTTCCCTCTGGATCAAGCCAACTTGTAACTCGATTTAGACGAACAGGGTTTTGCGACAGGAGATATCCACCGACCGCTCCAAATACCAGCACCGGGGGAGCCATGTGCCACAATTTTGTTCCGGCCAGAATCAGCATCAAGCCGCACACTGTGGCAAGCAATGCTGTTGCACCCCAGTCCGGCTCAAGAAAAATGAGACCAAGAAAAAGTGATAGCACAGTACCGGGAATCAGAAGACCATACCGGATGGTATCCATCTGGCGTCCCTTACGGTCACCGTAGTGGGCCAGAGCAATGATTACTGCCAGCTTCGCAAATTCCGACGGCTGAAATGTCGTACCAGGCAGTTGTAGCCAGCGGCGAGCGCCATTGCGCTCCAAGCCGATACCAGGAATCATCACCGCACCCAATAGTAACAATGCCAGCACCAACGCAGGCACGGAAATATTCTTAAGCAAACGGTAATCAGCCATCGCAATAGATAGACACATCACTAATCCAATGCCACACCATATAAGTTGCGATATCCAAAAACCGCTACCGCCATGGAACATTGTAGCACTGTAGAGCATCACCAATCCAAGCGCCAGCAGAGCAGAAACGACAAACACTAGTGTAGTTGTGGCAAACTTCATTCTAGGTGCTTTCAATGCCCTAGCTACTCGCTCTCGGTTTGGACTGGTATGATTAGATTTTGCCCCGCTCGAATAGAGTTAGTCTTCAGATTATTGACATCCCTAATCGCTTTAACGGAGGTGTTATTCGCTTTCGCGATATTGTAAAGGTTATCTCCAGATTTGACGATGTACTCCGTCGCACCCTCCGGCAATAGCGGTTTGGTCGGCTCCAGCGACTTCGCCGGAATCACAAGCACCTGTCCAACCGCAATTCGGTTTGGATCCACTGCTGGATTAACCTTGATGATAGCCTGGACTGTAACACCTTTTTTACGAGCGATTGAGGTAAAATTATCGCCCTTTGCCACGACGTACTCCGTCTGTCCATTAGTCACAGGTACTTCCGGCTTGGCCGATGGCTCAGGAACCAATGGTACAATATCCTTCGTGGATTCCAGAACGCGCGTGACAGGCGGCGGCTTGGGCTCGCTGTCATCGTGGATTTCCGGCAATGGTGGCGTAGCCGGCTCAAGCGGCTCTACCACTGTCACAGCATTGGTTTCCAGCGGTGGTGATGCTATGTCACCTCCCACCTCCGGCAGAACCGGGATGGTATTGGTCTCCACCGCCGCGGATGTTGTCGACTGATCCGGGCGACAACCGGAAAACAGTAGCCCCCCGAGGAAAACCATGTGCACTGCCACAATGATCATAACCATCTGCAGGCCGGAGCGGCTCTTGGCTTTCTGCTCGAGCAGAGAACTCTTAGGGATTAAGGGATTAGGACTGGACATGTTAATTAACTCCTTTGTTTTGAAAAAGTGGCATGCACCGGACTAAGCACATGCCAAGAAACACAAGATATTGTGGTAGTGAAGATGATTTCATCGCGACAAGACATGAGCCATTTTTNGGGCTGAAGAATGCGTGCCGAGGCATTCAGTTTCNNTTGAAGACCCGGCCAAGCGTTCGACAAAGCGTCGAAACATCTCGCCACGATGTTGATAGCCGTTAAAGCTACAAGAATCTTCACTCGCTGGCGAGAGCAAAATGATGTCGCCCTCTTCAGCCATATCCGTGCTTTGGTTGACTCCTTCCTCAAGCGTATCCACCAACCGACATGGAGTGAAAAGACTCCACGCAGCTCGTAGATTTTCACGGGTATCGCCCATGAGGAATGCGCCCTTTACCCGTTCCGATAATAACGGTCCAATGTCATGGTAAGCAGAAGCTTTATCGCGGCCACCCGCCAACAGCCATATATTAGGGGTACCGCCCGGGCCCGGCTTGATTGAAGCTAACGATTTTTCTAAGGCATCAAGGTTAGTTGATCGGGAATCGTTAATATAACTCACACCGTTGAAATTAGCTATAACCTCGCAACGGTGCGGCAGTACAGGATGATTCCGCAGAACTTTCTTGGTTTGATCTAAGGGAATACGAAACACTCGGCCAACCGCTAAAGCCGCCATGAGAATCTCCGCATTATGAGCCCCTTTTAATTGACAATCGCTAAAGTCCATAAGCGGCCCCTCCCACCCCGGCACCCGGCTCATAATTAAACCTCTGTCGAGCGAAATATCCGCCCTGCGGTTGACCGCACTGAAAGTAATAATCTTGGAAGGAATCTTGATGCCGAAAGAACGAATCTGTGCCAGTGCCTCGCTCTGGACAATAGCCCAATCGAAAGGTTGCTGATTAGCGAAGATATGCGCCTTGGCCTTCACATACTCCGCCATACTGCCGTAGTGGTCCATGTGGTCCGGCGAGATATTTGTAACCACTGCTACAGTGGTGTTGAAGAACTTGGTCATCTCTAGCTGAAACGCGTTTACAGCAAGAATCAAATAATCCAGTTCCTTCGAACGATCCACGATATCGCAAACAGGGCTTTCTACCTTTCCTGCAAGACAAATCTTACGCTGCGCACCGACGAGTATCTGTTCAATCAATCGAGCCGCCGGAGTTTTACCGTTTGTGCCTGTCACAGCAATGTTAAGACAACGCAACTGCTGATAGCCAAGCTCCAGTTCACTGATCACTGGCAGGTTAGCTTGGCGCAGGACAAGCATCCAATCCGTCTCGCGGATGCCACGTACACTAATCACGGCCAATTCGACACCGTTAAGCATTTTAGCCAAAGGCTTTCCCATTCCAAGGTGTACTTCCGCACCTAGCTTGATAAGTCTTTGAGCTTCCCGTTGGAGCAACGGCGTATCCTCGCACTCTACAGCAACCACAGAGGCGCCACTGGCGCAAAGCAACCGGCAAGCTGCACGACCTCGCGAACCGAGCCCCACTAGTATAACCCGTCTACCTTTTAGCTTTAACATGACATCCTAACTCACCTCAATTTCAGAGTACTCAAAGCGAGCACCGCAAACAAAATGCCTAAAATGTAAAATCGAGCGACTACCTGTGACTCATACCAACCTTTCTTTTCAAAGTGGTGATGCAGAGGTGCCATTTGAAAAACTCTCCGGCCAACGCCATGCCGTTTTCGCGTATACTTGTACCACCCTGTCTGAATTAGAACCGAAATCGCTTCGATAACAAACACACCACCGGCAATCACCAATACGAAAGGCTGATGTATCAGCACTGCGATAACACCCAAAACTCCACCCAAAGCTAGAGAACCGGTGTCGCCCATAAATACTTCAGCCGGGTGACAATTGTACCAGAGAAAACCAAGACCAGCCCCAACCATCGCCGCGCAAAAAACCGTCAACTCACCAGCCCCCTCAACGAACGGCACACGCAGATACTCGGCCATAATCTTGTTCCCGGCGATGTAGGTGAAGATTATGAACACGAATGTCACGATCAAAGTGCAACCGATAGCCAACCCGTCAAGGCCATCGGTCAGGTTCACTGCGTTAGAACTTCCAACAATGGCAAGCGTTGTGACTAGCAGTCCGACAATGCTCACTCCGGAAAAAGCAATTTTCCCACTATAGAACGGCACAACCAGTTTACCGACCAAATCACTCCGCGTTGGATGACACCATAGGTAAAGCCCAATAAAAAAGCCTAGCGATAATTGAATCAAAATTTTCACCTTAGACTTGATACCGGCCTTGTCTTGGCGAGTTAGCTTGACCCAGTCGTCATAAAAACCGAGCGCCGCCAGCACGACAACCGACATCAGGCTCAATGCAAGGAACTCATTCCAACGAGCCCATAGTAGCGTAGTCAAGTCCAGCACAAGCACGATCATGATACCGCCCATGGATGGCGTACCTTTTTTGCTTATAACGCGCGCCTCTAGCCCACCGGCTTCCTCAGCCTTGTCGGCATATTCCTGCCCAAAATTTAGTCGCTTTAAGAGCGAGATAATCTTGGGACCAAGCCACCAACATAACAGTAGCGCCGTAACTGCAGCACCGGCAGTCCGGAAAGTGATGTACTGGAAGACGCGCAGGAAAGATAGCAAGTCACCAAGCGTGGCATGGCCGTGATCGACCAACCATTGTGGTACTTGACTGAAATAGAAAAACATCCTTCTCTGCTAATTTTCCATAGTCTTTGATAACAACTCGATTAAACCCTCCATCCCAGCCGCTCGACTACCCTTGACAAGCACCACATCACCCGGCTCTAGTTTCTTGGCTAACACATGCCCGGCCACGGTTAAGTCGTCAAACTCAGCCACGTTAACAAGGCCAGCTACCTGGGCAGCACGGACTGTCACGCCAGCCCATTGACCTACCGCCACAAGACCGTTCAGGCCGAGCTTGGCCGCAAGCTGACCCGCCTCAGTGTGGGAGGGCTCACTGGCTTGACCAAGCTCGGCCATGTCCCCGAGAACGGCAATACGCTTTCCCTCGGTCGGAAACGCGTCTAACGTCTCCAAAGCCGCCAGAAGGGAGTCCGGGTTGGAGTTATAGGCGTCATTGATGATGTGTACACCGCCTAGTGTTTGCATCTCCATTCGCATCGACGCAGGCTTGCAACGCTGTAGGCCCTGATCCAGTTCCTCCCGGCTCAAACCCAACTCCGCCGCAACCGCCAGTGCGAGCGCGGCATTGCGGGCATTTTGTCGGCCTAGCAGGTTAATGCGATAGTCTCCGCTCCAATCTCCCTTCGGCGAAATCAACTCAAAGCTACTCCCCTCTTTATCCTGTAAGATACTGGTTATACGCCAGTCGCACTCCATCCCTTCCCCAACAGTAATTACGGCACCTGGACAACGGACGCAAATGGCCTCCAGCCCAACAATGTCCCCGTTAACAAACAAACAGCCGTCCGGCGGCATTGCCTCTGCGATCGCACCTTCCTCCTTGATTACTCCGTCTAGATCCTGAAAAAACTCTAAATGCTCACGCCCAATGCTGGTCATAACACCGTACCTTGGGCGGATTAAATCCAGAAGCTGACACAATTCACCGGGATGGTTTGAACCAACCTCAAGCACGGCAGCCTCATGCACCTCCCGCAGCCGGAGCAACGATAGTGGGACGCCAATATCGTTGTTGAAGCTGGCATCGCTAGAGAGAGTCTCAAGACGCTGTCCCAGTAAGGTAGCTATTAAATCCTTCGTCCCGGTCTTTCCGTTCGAACCGCCGACTGCAATAATTGGTATCTTAAAGTCTTGTCTGTACCGTGCTGCTAGTTGACCTAAAGCTTGACGAGTATCCTCCACTTCGATCCTAGGCCTGAAGTTTTCCCCGTGCCCAAGCCTAGAACGACTAACCACAGCTGCCTCCGCCCCTTGGCCTAGTACATCGCCAAGATAATCATGTCCATCAAAGCGATCACCGTTGATCGCGATAAACAAATCCCCCGGTTTAGCCAAGCGCGAGTCAGTGCAAACATGACGAACGCAAGACGAGCGTTCACCTGCGATTAGCCGTCCGTTGCAACTGTCCTCCACATAACCCAGAGTCCGCGTTTCCATCATCTTAACACCACCTTGGGCTTACGTACTGATAACCCCTCGACCGACTCTGACGGCTCAAGCCCCAGATAGTTAGCCGATTCCTTAGCTATACCCCGGAACGCAGGACCCGCAACTGTTCCCCCGTAGTAGCCATTTTTGGGCTCGTCCACAAACACCCCGATACACAACTGAGGATTATCCGCCGGCAAGAAGCCTATAAATGACGAAAAATATTTTCCATCCTCATAACCTCGCTTCGTCTTGGACGGTTTTTGCGCCGTACCTGTCTTACCAGCAACGGCGTAGTTATCAAGCCGTGCCAATCTCGCAGTGCCTTCTTCGGAAACCACTGTCCGAAGCGTTTCGATCATCTGTTGTGCAGTATTATCTCGGATCACCTTACGCACTACAGTAGGCTTATACTGCATGACAATATTGCCGTCGCGATCCACTAGTCGGTCAATCAGCAGCGGGCGCATCAGGCTACCTCCATTGGCCATAGCAGACATTGCCATCACGAGCTGGAGTGGCGTAGCTGCAATCTCGTGCCCCATTGGCACACGGGAAATCGAGAGTTTATTCCAATTATGTATCGGATGAAGGATTCCTCCCACCTCACCCGGCAAAGGAACGCCGGTTCGGTGGCCAAAGCCCATTTTAGAAATGTAGTTATGTAGCCTGCGAGCGCCCAACTTCATCGCCACTTTCGCAGTGCCGATATTGGACGACTTGGTAATGATCTCTTGAACCGACAAAGAACCGTAGGAGTGATGATCTCTCAACACCTTACCAGCAAAATAATATCGACCGTTCTCACAATGAAAACGATCAGACAAACTTACTGCGCCCTCATTAAGAGCACCCGATACCGCCACGATTTTAAATGTCGATCCAGGCTCGAAAGAGTCGGTGATTACCCGATTTCGACGATTAGCCGCGGTAGATTCTCCAGGCTGATTGGGATTAAATGTTGGTCGGTTGGATAAAGCAAGTATGGCCCCAGTCTGAGGATTCACGACAACCGCACAGGCACTTGCCGGAGTGTGTTTGACGCAAAGCGCCTCAAGTGCCTTCTCCGCGATATACTGCACATTGGAATCCAATGTAAGAACAACGTTTAAGCCATCGCGCGGCTGCACATTGTACTCTCGAAATGCCACTACCTCGCGCTGACTGCGATCGGTCTCTGTCTCACGCCAGCCACGAACGCCTTCAAGTTCAGAGTCTAGCATCTTCTCAATTCCGTGTTTCCCTTCTAAACCAACCATATGTATCCCTGAATCTCCTGGGTCACGCACACCGACAAACCCGGTCACATGGGCAGCAAGATTTCCACTAGGATAGACGCGTAACTGCGAATCAACCCTTTCGCAAAAAATAGATCGGCGTACATTGTAATACTTAAGACGCTCCTTACGCGATAGCGATTTCACATCAACCCCGAATTCTAAATGCGCCATAGCATTGGTCACAGCCTGCCACTCCTCAAGTGGAACCTTTCGCTTTAGAACTACATGTTTGTCCTCGCGTCGACGCCCCTTAGCATCCACATAAACGCGGCGCTGCATACGCTCAGCTAGCTTGTCAATGTCGCCGCCTAGAAACGGCGAGATAGCACGAGCCACCAACTGCTGATGCACACCCATCAACGATGGATCAGCGCATACAGTCTTAGCGATGCGGCTTGTCGCCAAAACGGTGCCGCGGATGTCCAGAATATCTCCACGCCTTGAGGCATGAACGGTTCTGCGACGCGTGTTATCCAGCGCATGCGCAGCATGTTTACCGTGCTGTAGCACTTGAATATCAACCAACCTCACCCCGAGTCCCACATAACCAATCGTAATAAGTGAGCCCAGAATCATCACCCTACCCCGATGAGCGTTGGCTTTGATGATAACCACGTCAGTCTGTGTACATGTTTGCTTGCATGTTTATCGAGCCAACTCACTCCGTGGCGTGTTGTTTACCGTTTGGTATTCCCCTAGTTTACTTTGCTTTAGCTCCTTGGCGTTCAGCGGAAGATCAGAAAGACGAAGCACCTGTTCCGGCTGTGGCATAGACAGCCCCAAACCAAGCCTACGGACCCGGTCATAAAGTTTCTGTGTCGAGCGCATCTCGGCTCGAAGCTGCTCCCACCTTTCGTTATCATCATGAAGCAACTTAAGTCGCACCTCCTTTTTCCGGACCTCGGAGCCCAGCTTGTGTATCTGGGATTTTTGCCAGACATACCCCATCGCCGTACCACCAAGCAACAAGCAGAAAAGCGCTGCCCCAATCCACGAACCAATGCCTATATGAGGATTCTGTTTTTTTCGATTGCGAGGCATAACATACTAGCATTTTTCCAACGCACGCAATCGTGCGCTGCGACATCGAGGGTTCCTTTTTAATTCGGTTTCACTTGGCCGAATCGCCTTTCGATTCAACTCCCGCGCCAGAGGCTCACATGGCTCACGTAAATCCGGCACATCGACCCCGCCGCGGACAATATAAGGCCGAGCTAACCGCCGGCTGAATTGTTTCACTAGCCGGTCCTCCCCAGAATGGAACGAGATCACTACGAGTCGACCGCCCGGCTTGAGGACAGACCAAACAGCATCCAGCCCTTTTCTTACTTGTTCCAACTCGTCGTTGACCGCCATACGCAGCGCTTGAAACACGCTAGTCGCGGGGTGTGTGCGCGAGCCACGCCGAGGGCACGCCTGTTCCACGGCATCAGCTAATTGCATTGTGGTCTCAAATCGCTTCATTCTGCGTTGTTCAACTAGAAATCGAGCAATGCGACGAGACCGACGCTCGCCACCCAATTCCCAAAAAATCCTTGCCAGTTCTGTGGTTTCGAGTTCGTTGACCAGCTGCACAGCACTCACCAATTGACGGCGATCCATTCGCATATCCAGTGGGCCATCGACTTGGAAACTGAAACCGCGCTCCCCCTCGTCGAACTGAGGCGAGCTCACTCCCAGATCCAACAACGCCCCATCGCAACTCTCCTTGGCCAAGTGGTTGTTTAATCCAGAAAATGCTTCCCGGTGTAGTTCCAGCCGACCCGAAAACCGAGCCAAGCGCTTGGCGGTGGCATCTATCGCCCAGTCGTCGCGATCGAACGCCACCAGCCGGCCACTCGGAACGGTCGACTCGAGGATAGCCTCCGCATGACCGCCACCACCAACCGTGCCGTCCACGTACACCCCCTCCACTTTCGGTTGAAGAGCAGCAATCACCTCTTCTAATAGCACCGGCTCGTGGAAGAACGATATCACAGGTCATGAGCATCCTTTGGCACGATCTCCATTACGCTGGCGGCATACTCCTCATAGCTCCACACCACCTTGCCTTCTTCATAAACATCTGTCTTATAATCTTTGGCCACCTCGATCGACTCCTCCAACTCGGCAGCTTTGTTTGTATCCGGCTTAGCCACCGGTTCGGGGACGACATTCAATGCTGGACGCGAAATCGAAGCTAGAACACCAACAGGCCAGAACGACTTAAACGCAAGCAGCCAGCGCCATAAACGACGAGATACCCAACGCGAAATCCTCTCCAGAAACTTAAAACGCCCGCGTACCCGTTCCGACCAACTACTCCTCAACGGATCCTCGGAAATTAAGCTGGGGCGGAATTGATCCACCCCCTCCTCGGCCTGAATCACAAGATCTGATCCGGCAAGATCATTACGCACAACTCGAACGCGGACTGGACTGAGTCGGCTGTAAACCTCTACATGGTCGCGGGCTTTTGGCTTCACTTCCACTTGCCCAAGGCCGAGGTGGCTATCAGTACATATAGGTTTAGATTCAACCTCAATCGGCTCAAAAAAACCGAACTCCCCTTGCCCTGCAAGCGGTTGTTTTCCCATGACCGCAGGCTCAGGATTCGCCAGCTCCATTCCCCTAAGCTCTACCCGTTCATCCTGATTCCTGCCAATTCGGCGAGAGAGAAGTTTTTCCCTAGGTCCTTCAAGAGTTCCACTAACCGATAAAAATTGCATCAGGTTCATAGATTTAAATTCTTGATAGCAGCAGCAGCAACCGCCTCGTTGCCCTTGTTTTTTTCCTCGAATCGGCTCGGCTCCCAGATTTCAAACTTGTTCAGCCTGCCGACGAGCACGGCCTCCTTCCGCAACCCAGCTACGTCCGCTAACTCCTCCGGCAGGCACAACCGACCGACCTTGTCTAATTTCAAGTGTGCCGAACTGCCTCCAATAACGCGCTCCACCACCGCCGCCTGGTCGTCAGAAAGAGACATTTCATTGAGCCTATCCAACAGCATGCTCCAGCGCACGGGAGGAAGAACTAAAAGAAACTGCTGCTCCCCCAACGGCCACGGAAGGATGGCAAGCTCCGTTTTCCCGGACTTGGGGCGCCACTTGGAAGGCACCATGACACGACGACTCCCATCGATTCCATGACGGAATCGACCGGAATACACGGTCAACGTTTGGTCCTGGGTTGCAGACATAATGGGTGGCTTAGGCAACAAAACGGCCCTTTGAGACCCAAATTTTCCCGTTTTCTACCTTTTCCTCCCCAAAGCGTCAACCGATTTTTTAAAAAAATTTTGATCGGCACAATTTTGACATTTTTTTAACGATTAATGCCATACCTCTCCCCAATTGCTTGGCCAAGCCCGATGTGAGAGCAGTAATTTGATTGGCAGTTTGCTTATCCGGTGTGGCTTACGAAAATCGCTCCATTGAAACCAGACTCAAAACCGGCTACTAGATGCCGCCGTGCGAACGAACGATTTCGACTATCCTCTCCCTCAGGAATTAAT
>PBKH01000007.1 GCA_002721375.1 Verrucomicrobiales bacterium | reverse complement strand
AACCCAGGTTTAAGAGTGAAGGTGCCAAGCGCATCCGCTGGCTCGGTTGGCTTCAAACGGGGAAGATCCCTTTTGGCCGCAGTCGGTTCAGCTGCTGACGCACCCAATGTGGCTATCCCTAGCCAACCGATTGCAAAAAAGAGGCGACAATACACCAACCAAACCAAGCGGTAAAACGCCCAAAGAACAAGGACAAAACAAACAGGTAAAAATTAACCATAATCTCTATTGACTTAGTAGAGTATAGGCGTTTTACTTTGCTTGAAGGGGGCCTTGTGACCAAGCGCTCGAGGTCGTAACAGATTTACATATGAAAACTGACGTAGCTCAATTTACAACCGAATCCCCAATGCGAAGTGTCCTGAAAGGAATAACTTGGCGCTTGTTGGCTACCTTGACAACGGTGGTAATTGCTTTTTGCCTCACCGGCGAACAGGGGCTAGCATTGCAGATCGGAGCGCTTGAGTTTGTAGCCAAATTGGCAATTTACTACATGCATGAACGGGTCTGGGTGAGGATTCAATTTGGCAGGGAATGGTCTGGAAAAAACAACAAAATGGATTTTGATTGACTAATTGGCCTGATTTACGCTTCATTTCTTTTTGCTGCTGAGGTGGCAATCTCATTAAGAGTGGTTGAGGGATCTGGCCCGATGACACCACGGCAACCGGTTGGCCCGCGAAGCCAATGACAAGGTGCCAAATCCAGCCCGGTATACCGCTGGGAAAAATGGGACGAGATCGCTGAATAGAATTTCACCCCTTCTCGTCTTTCGGGAAGGGGCTTTTTTGTCTTAAACACTCCCGCCATTCGCAACAAGAATAATAATGAGCAATAGTGCAGGATTCATGCGGGCGCTTAAGTGCCGCGAGTGCGGGCGAGAATATCCGCTCGAAGCCACCCATGTCTGCGAGTTCGACTTTGGACCGCTCGAGGTAGCTTACGACTACGACAAAATTAGAAAGTCGATGACCAAGGCCGCACTGGCCAAACGGCCACAGACTATGTGGCGTTTTCGCGAATTGTTGCCAGTTGCAGAGGAACCGACGGTGGGCACACGCGTCGGTTACACACCGCTAATCAAAGCCAACCGCTTGGCCAAGTGGCTTGGTGTGCGTGAAGCATGGGTGAAAAATGACGCAGTCAATTATCCCACTTTGTCGTTCAAGGACCGCGTCGTGAGCGTCGCTTTGAGCCGCTCGAAGGAGTTGGGCTTCGAAACCGTCGCCTGCGCCTCCACAGGCAACCTCGCAAATTCCGTCGCCGCAAATGCAGCCGCAGCCGGGTTGGATGCGTTTGTCTTCATACCGGCTGACCTTGAGGAAGGAAAGATACTGAACTCGCTCATTTTCGGCGCACGAGTAGTGGGAATCCGTGGCCATTATGACGAGGTGAACCGACTCTGCGCCGAGATCGCCGGCAAGTACGGTTGGGCGTTTGTCAACGTCAACATGCGACCCTACTACGCTGAAGGCTCAAAAAGCATGGCATATGAAATTGCCGAGCAACTGGACTGGAAACTACCACAGCACACTGTTGTGCCGATGGCATCTGGCTCGCTCCTTACGAAAATTCATAAGGGTTATCAGGAATTGATCCGGCTAGACCTAGCTAGTGACACGAAACCAGTCGTTCACGGCGCCCAAGCCACAGGCTGTTCGCCGATTTCTGCCGCGTTCAAGCAAGGTATGGATTTCTTCAAGCCGGTTAAACCGGACACCATTGCCAAATCGCTCGCTATCGGCACACCGGCGGATGGTTTTTATGCTTTGAAAGTAATGAAGGAGACCAGTGGTGCTTCCGACGATGTAACTGACGATGAAATTCGCGAGGCGATGTCAGCTCTGGCCGAGTGCGAGGGTATCTTTACCGAAACAGCCGGCGGCGTAACGGTCGGCACAGCCAAGAAACTGGTTGCTTCGGGCCGGATTCCCGCCGAGGATTCGGTTGTGCTTTGCGTCACCGGCAACGGCCTGAAAACGCTCGATGCCGTGCAAGGGCACGTCGGGAAACCAGCCGGGATCAAACCAAGCCTGCGCGAGTTTGAGCAATTAATCGAGAAAGATGGCAAACCCAAGTCGAAATAACACAGAACGCTTTTTCCCATGGCAGTCACAGTAAGAATCCCCACCCCGCTACGGAAACTCACCAACGAACAAGAGACCATTGAGGTCAACTCCGAAACCGTCGGCGCAGCTATTGATCATCTCGAGGGTCAATTCCCCGGCATCAAGGAGAGGCTTGTTGACGAGGACGGTGAAGTTCGTAGATTCGTCAACGTTTACGTCAACGAGGAAGATATCCGCTTTCTAGATAATCAGGCAACCCCACTAAAGGACGGCGACGATATCAGCATTATCCCGGCTATTGCTGGAGGCTAACTTTATTAAGCAATAATCATGGCAGCCAAAAAAAAGGCGGCTCGCAAAGGNAAGCCCGGAGCCAATTCGCGTAAAACCGCACGCCTCTGGCTGATGTTCCCACCNAANCTCATTACTCAACCGATAGTTTGGGAGTTATCTCAAAAGTNCCCTCTCGTAACCAACGTCCGNCAAGCAAGTGTCACCGGTGAAATCGGGTTGGTTTGCCTAGAGCTTGACGGTTTGGCCAACGACGTGAAAAAAGGTATCAGTTGGCTAGAGCGGAAAGGCGTCAAAGTTGAGCCTGTCGAAATTAACGTCATCGAGAGTTAAGCTAAAAAGTAGTGGTCAAACCCGCGGGATCTGACGTTGAGGCGGAGCTTTCACATAATCCACTGGCAGGAGATAGACCGGCTCAAGTTTGGAAGCCTCAATAAAATCACTCCGACCTATAGCTAAACGTCCAACATNTTCAGCTGCAGGGAAGTTATTACTCACCGCTGGACCNATGACTGTCGATCTGGAANCNATCAGCANCTCGTATTCAGCCCGCTTGACTAANCGCAACGNCTCGATATTGCGAATGCCTTCGTCAGCCAAGTCGAACTTAGCCAAATAATACTGTCCCCGGTGGGCACCGACGAGAAGCGTGATTTCGCCTCGACGACCCGCTGCCTGTTCGCCTTTAGCCATGGCCTCAAGGCTGTTAATACCCAGCACCTTAACGCCAAGTGCAAGCTGCCANCCTTGAGTTAACGCGATTGCTGACCGGATACCGGTATACGAACCTGGGCCGACACCGACAGCTATGCAGTCAATTTGGAGCTTGCCAAGCTCCGAATGATCCAGTGTAGACTCGATCAACGACAAAGCCCTAGTGCCACGGCCCTCGGTAACTATCTGCTCCGCTAGCAGCCGCTCTCCATCTAATACGGCTATGCTTCGGTGCTCGGAAGAAAATTCAATCGCCAAAATCTTCATGAACTATCCTTCGCATGGTTTCTCCCTCATCGAGCAAATGCACGAGCCTCAGCACTTGACCGCTCGCTGGCTGGACTGATTCTGGCAGCTCTTGGCCGGGCTGCCAGCCGGTTCCGAGCCAGCGTTCGAACCATTCAACGGCAGAGATACCCTCTGGTGAAGTGAGATAATGCTCAAGCCCGGCACTGATGATTTCCGACCGACGCTCGAGCCGGTACAAGTCGATGTGCGATAACGGCACGTTGCCATCTTCATGCTCTTGCAGCAGCGCAAATGTAGGCGATGTGACAGTGCCTGTGATACAGAGTCCGGCAGCGAGGCCCTTGACGAGCTGGGTCTTGCCAGTTCCGAGGTCACCGATAAGGCCGATGACCCAGCCGGGCCGCACCTCCGACGCCCAACGATGACCCAGCGCAAAGGTTTCCTCTGGACTATTGGAAATGAACATATCCACGGGTGGCGATCTCTATGAGGCCGTTTTTTTGGCGAATCTTGAGTCCCGGCTGCGCGACGATTTTGCCGATGCAGCGGAGCGGAGTATCGGGAAACTGCTGCTTGAACCGATCAAGCAAAGNAACGGCCTGCCCCTTACCAAGCGTGAAGCACAGCTCGTAATCCTCGCCATCACTAAGCGCAGCAAGCAATGGCGGCTTGGCTGCCTCCGACTCGCGAGCATGCAAACGTGCCTCGCGGCGAATCGGCAGAGCGGANTCTAACAACTCAGCGCCTACGCCCNTCGCATCGAGCAGATGACCAAGGTCACCGGCCATACCATCACTAATGTCGATCATCGCACTTGGCCGAAAATGCTCCGCAAGCCATCGTGCCTCATGCAACCGGGGCATGAATGCGAGGTGATGCCCGGCAATCGAGCCACCAAGTTCGCCGGTGACCCACACACCATCACCCACTGCCGCGCCTCGGCGCAGGATGCAATNTTCCTGCGACACCTCTCCAACAAGCGAAACACCTATAAANAGCCTNTCACGGTTGATCACCGTCTCACCGCCCACAATCGAGACTCCATGCTGTTTGGCCAAAATGGCGATGCCATCGTAAATCAACTCTATGTGTTCGACGTTAAAATCTTCTCGCAGGCCAAGCGTAATCGTCGCCCAGCGCGGCGTTCCAGCCATGGCAGCTATGTCACTCAGGACACGAGCAAGCGCCTTATGACCAATCTGGCGCGGATCGGTATCGCAGGTGAAATGAACCCCCTCGACCACGGCATCTGTCTTGTGAAGCTGCCACTGGCCCGGCACACCGGCATCGATAACGGCGCAGTCGTCTCCCGAGCCAGCGACCACCGAGTCTCCAGTGGGTAATCTAGCTGATAGCCTCGAGATCAACTCGAACTCATTCGGCCGTTTCGTGCGTTTAGTTTCGCTCATTGCGAAAACAGCATGATCAGATTGGAAGCATTAAAAACTGCATGTGCAGTGATCGGGGCAAGTAGATTGTCTGTAAACTCGTATACTGCGATCAAACCCAGTGCTACGACTGTGAGCGACGCAAAGGTCAGTAGATTGACGTGAAAGAGCGCGAACAGGATCGCTGTACTGATTGCAGCTAAGCTTGGATAACCAATTTGCTTGATCGCCGGATATAGGATGCCACGGAATAAAATTTCTTCAGCTATCGGAGCCACCGCTACGGCCATCACCACGAAAAAAATAAGCGATGCAGTTCGATCCGGCTTGGCCGCCTCCTCAGCAATCAACGTAACCAGTTTTTGAGGCTCGGCCTCATCACCAAACGCTTTAAGCAGCTCATTGGTACACCAAGCCAGCATCATAGCAATGATGACCAACATTAGACCAGTTCCCAAGCCAAGTAGCAGGCAGCGNNCGGTGTTTCCACGGGCAAAACCGAATGCATCGGCCAACCGTAAAGACTGACGGTACACGCGGCGATTTGCCTGCAACCAAACGATGACCGATACAAGGATTGCAACCGGCAGCACAGTAACGTTGGCTGCCATCTGGGCCACAGAACCGGCTTCAAAAAGGTTAGCGACAGCCGCCCCCGGCACGAGCGCCAGCATTAGGGCACATCCAAGCCAAAGCAGCGACTCAGGATTCCATGGTTTGTGCGTTAGCACTGCTCGATCAAANTAATCGCCGTCGGCCAGTTCAGCCAACAAAACCTTCACTTGGTTAAGCGCTCAATGCCGGAAATGCCGTCCACCTGTAAAAGCCATGGCCATGCCGCACTTGTTCGCGGCTTCAATGACCTCGTCGTCTCGCTTGGAGCCACCAGGCTGAATGGCAGCAGTCGCACCGGCCTCACCGGCAGCGATGAGGCCATCGGCGAACGGGAAAAAAGCATCGCTGCATACAACGCTGCCGTTGAGGTCTAGTCCGGCCTCGCCGGCTTTCCATACGGCTATTCGGCTTGCATCAACACGGCTCATTTGACCGGCACCCACTCCGAGCGTACGATCCTTTCCAGCGTACACAATTGCATTGGACTTCACATGCTTGACTGCACGCCAACCGAAAAGCATTGCTTTAAGTTCATCCTCTGAGGGATGACGCTTTGTTACAATCTCGAGATCCACAGCGGTAGTCTTCCGGAGGTCTCGCTCCTGCACGAGAAATGACTCGGCCCCTACAGAACGGATATCCCAAGGCACAGCATTTGCCGGGTTTAGCTGTAGTTTGGCCAAACGCAGGTTTTTTTTCTGTTGCAGCAACTCAAGCGCATCGGCTTCAAACTCCGGGGCAACGATGACTTCAGTAAAGATTTCGCTGATCGCCTCAGCAGTGACTAGATCTAGCTTGGTGTTGCAGGCGATGATCCCACCGAACGGCGCCTGCCTGTCAGTCGCATAGGCTTTATCCCAAGCCTCGTGAAGAGTGTCAGCTTGANCAAGACCACAGGCGTTGGTGTGTTTCAGAATAGCGAGCGTGGGTGGGTCAGCATCGAATTCAACAATTAACCCGGCNGCCGCAGTCAGGTCGAGGATGTTGTTATACGAAAGCGCCTTACCGTGTAGCTGCTTGTAAAACTCCCCGAAACGGCCGTACAGGGCAGCGCGCTGGTGAGGATTTTCGCCGTAGCGCAGCTCCTGCGCCTTATCGGCCCGGACAACGAGCTTGCTAGGCAACTCATCTCTTGGTTGCTCCTGCTCGTAAACGTTGGCTAGATGCAGCGCAATCGCACCATCATATAAGGACGTACGTGAATACACCTTAACAGCGAGTTCGCGACGCAGTTCGAGTGAGGTTTNGCCATGTTCAGAAATTTGGTCGGCGACCCTACCGTAGTCAGCGGGATCGACTACCACGGTGACACTTTGATGGTTTTTGGCAGCACTTCTCAGCATTGACGGACCACCGATATCAATATTTTCGATGGCCTCTTCAAGGGTCACATCAGACTTGGCCACGGTTTGTTCGAACGGATACAGATTCACCACGACGAGGTCGATCGGCTGGATACCGTGCTTAGAAGCGGTAGCGGCGTGTTCCCCGTTTTCTCGCAGAAACAGCAGTCCACCATGAACCTTGGGATGAAGTGTCTTGACTCGGCCGTCGAGCATCTCGGGGAAACCAGTATAGTCGCTCAGATCCTGCACCTTAATGCCTGCCTCGCGCAGGATTGCGGCAGTGCCACCCGTGGAAATGATCTCAATACCCCCCTTAAAAAGCACCTCTGCAAACGGGATGATATCAGTTTTGTCGGAAACAGAAATAAGCGCACGCCTAATTTTGGTCATTATGTTTTATTCGGATTACATTTGTAGGCTTGCTGTCAGGCTTACCCATGGTTGCTCGCTAGTCCAAAAAATCAAGCCTGTTGCAGCACCTAGACAAGAGTGCGTTATTTACCCTCCTGAGGTTTAAGAACAGACGGCGGCGGAAATGTTGTTGGCACGGGCGACGGTAAAGGTTTCGGCAGACTGGCTGAAGACGGCGATCCGGCATCTGGATTTTCATAACTCACGAAAGAACCATCTTCATCAAGCAGTGTTGCAGTAACAAAAATCAACAGATACCGCGGCCTATCGATGGTGGAGCGTTTGCGGAACACCGAGCCGATGCCGGGCAGGTTGCCAAGGATCGGAACCGACTCGACCACTGTTCTCTGCTCACGCTCAAGAACACCGCCCATCATGACACTTTGACCAGAACCAACCACCACACGAGTAGCCAATTCCTGTGTACGCCACTGAGGTAAGAAAATCTCGAGTTTGTTTTGCTCTGCCTCTGATGCCTCTTCGATTGTTTGTCCCTTGAGCGAGACATAGGTAACATTCTGGTTCACCACCGGATGTAAAGCGAGCAGGATGCTTTGTCCGTCCCCACCAATGCTAGCCACAACATCCAGCGAAACACCTGACGTGATTTGCTCAGGCTTTCCCTTTGGCACAAGACGTTGACTGTACTGGCGTTCGGTCAACGTTTCTTCAATAGTAAACTCCTCGTAGTAGTAATTCACCTGGCCATCGTTAATTGAGCCTGGACGGTTGTTGAGCAGCGTCAGGCGTGGCGCACTTAGTAGCTGGCTCTCGCCACTCTGCTCTAACGCCGTCAGCGCCGCTGTGAGATCGGCATTGCTGAGAATACTGTTTTCCTTGAACACATTCTTGAATGTCACCCTCGTCAACAAGCCCTCTTCACTTCCCAACGCCCCGTTGCCGATCCCAGTCTGATCTGCAGGTGAATTGTCCGCAGCACTTGAAGCCCAACGGAAGCCGAGGTCAATGAACGCTCCCTCGGAAATCGTTATGAACCGGGCCTCTATAGATACCTGTTGGATCGGACGATCAAACTCCTCTATGATCTGCTCCAAAACCTCGAAATGCGCCGGCGATCCGGTGGCGACGATGAGGTTCCGCTCATAGTCGATCATATAATTTGAGCCCTTGAAAAACCTCGAAATGGCATCCTCGATCGATGGTCTCTTTGTGATGCTATCGTTCACAAACATCTCGTATTTGGCAGTCTCCGTGACGGTGGTCGGCCCTTTTTCCGGTTTCACCGTCACAAGTGTAGTCTCTTCCGGCCCAAACTGGGCCGGCATCATAAAACCCTTGCGCAACCTGAAAAACCGCGTCTGCTCAATCAGATCCTTTGAAGCCTTGCCGTCGANCACCCAGATCAGATCCTCCCCGACCTGAAACTGCACACCCGTATTGCGCGAAATGTAGCCTAGCAGCTCGCCCAGATTCACTTTCTCGAGATTAAGCGTGAGCTTCTTTTGCAATGATTCAAGTCCCTCGTCGGCCACAAAATTAATCCCCTCCATGCCGCCGATATCAAACAGAATTTCCTTAACTGTTTGGTCGCTGACCTGAATAGATACCGTGTTGTCAAGCAGGGCTGACATGCGACCTTGCTCACTCTGGGCATCGAACAAGAATCCTTGTTTTGTGATTTTTCTTCCGAATGTTTCGGGAACATAAGGCGTAGCCTGAATCATCTCAACGGCATCGCGGATATCTTTGCGTGGTGGGAGTCCACGGCTCTTTTCGTCCTTCCAGAAATCCTTGATCGACGGNTTCATCCCAGTAAGCTTGGAGTCGATCGATCGGATTCGATCTTCAATAGCCTGCTCCCGGAGCAATGTTTTCTGCGTAGCCACCCACTCGCCAATCCGCTGAAGCGTGAGGTCTTCCGGATACTGCTGCAGCAATAGACCTACCTCGGCCTCAGCCTCCTCCCATTTTCCCTTCTCGGAAAGACTGAAGATGGACTCAAGCTCTTTGTCGTAAGCGGCACTGTATTCCACCCGGTCATTTAGTCGAAACGTTCCGTCGGTGCCCTGTCTCGTTGATTGACAACCGGCCAGTGCCAACGACAAAACGACAGCCAAAGCGATGGCTCGCTTGGCCAAGCGCTTTCGACTACTCGTTTGTCTTGGATTGTTTTCTGCGCTCACGCTGCTGCTGCCTGAGTATCGATTAGATGATACCAGTTGTCCCTTTGCCGCGCCTCATAGCCGATGCCCTCGATCAGGCGCTGCATGTCCGCAACGCCCATACGAAATGTAGTGCCTGCCTCGGAGACGACGTTTTCCTCAATCATGATGCTGCCCAGATCATTGGCACCGTACTGAAGCGCAACCTGACCTACCTCTAGCCCCTGAGTCACCCACGAACTTTGGATGTTCGAAATATTGTCAAGATAGATCCGACTGATTGCCTGCATGCGCAGATACTCACTGGCCCCTACTGGTGACGCCTTGAGCCGGGTGTTCTCCGCCTGAAACGTCCAAGCAATGAATGCCGTNAAACCTCCTGTCTCATCCTGCTGACGCCGTANGCGCTCGAGATGTTCAATCCGCTCTTCGAGTGACTCAACGTGACCGAACATCATGGTTGCCGTCGATGCCATGCCGAGTTGATGCGCCACCGCCATCACCTCCAGCCAGTCATCGGTCATTGCCTTTAGGGGTGAAATACGACGACGAACCTTATCAACCAAAATCTCACCACCACCACCGGGGATCGAACCTAACCCGGCTTTGTGAAAATCACTGATCAATGTTTCTATCGGTTCATCGAACACGTCACGGAAATGGATGAACTCGCTAGGGCTGAAGCCGTGAATATTGACCTGCGGAAACTTGTCTCGGATGTGCGAAAGGAGATCGAGATACCACTGTTTACCAAGNTTTGGATGATGCCCGCCTTGCATCAAAATCTGGGTGCCACCAAGTGCTATGGTCTCCTCGATCTTTTGGTCGATCTCNTTATGAGAAATCACGTAGGCATCATCCTGCGATTCGTTGCGCCAAAATGCACAAAACTTGCAGTAAACGTTACATACATTGGTATAGTTGATGTTGCGGTCAACGATGTAGGTAACGATGTCGTTACCGCGCCCTTCATAGTCACTCGCCTTAGCCAAGCGGCGGCGACGATCCGCAAGTGCGCCCAACTGTGGAAGCGGTAACTCATAAAGTTTCGCAACATCGTCGGCAGTAACGCGCCCGCCTTCCCAAGCCTTTTGGCAGATTGCCTCCTTGGTGGCATCCAAGCCCACCCGGGGAATATAATACTTAGNGGACAAAAGGCAACCCGCTTGACCAAACGCAGCTTATGCTTTTTTCTGCTGCCTAGCCCAAGCGTCTCGCAGCGTGACAGTTCGGTTGAATACAGGCCTGCCGGGCCGGGAATCGNCAGTGTCGGCACAAAAATAGCCAAGTCGTTCGAATTGGAACTGCTGACCAGACTCAGCTTTGGCCAAAACCGGCTCGAGCCGGGCTTCCTTAATCACTTCCAGTGAATTGGGATTGATATGATCAAGATAAGTTTTGCCATCCTCCTCCCGGTTTGGATCCTCTACAGTGAAAAGTCGGTCGTAAAGCCGCACCTCTGCCTGATGTGCATGGATAGCAGAAACCCAGTGGATTGTACCCTTGACCTTACGACCATCTGGGGCGTTGCCGCCGCGTGTCTCGGAATCATAGGTACAATGCAGTTCAGTCACCTCACCGGCGGTGTTCCGAATTACCTCGTTGCATGTGATGAAATAAGCACAACGCAACCGCACCTCCCGACCTGGACCAAGCCGGTGAAACTTCGGCGGTGGCTNGTCCATGAAATCGTCCCGCTCCACATAAATCACTCTCGAAAACGGTACAAGGCGNGTCCCTGCATCCGGATCCTTCGGATGGTTGGCCGCCTCAAACTCCTCGACTCGATCCTCATCAAAATTGGTGATCACCACCTTGAGTGGGCGCAGCACNGCCATCCTACGAGGCGAGGTGTCGTTCAAATCTTGCCGGATACTGTGCTCGAGGAGTGCGACATCAGTAAGGCTGTTGAATTTGGTCATTCCAACCGTCTTNCAGAAGGCCCGAATGCCGGCCGGAGTATAGCCTCGCCGGCGCAAACCCGAGAGCGTCGGCATGCGNGGATCTTCCCAGCCGGTTACATGCCCCTTTTCAACNAGAGTTAGAAGACGACGCTTGCTCAAGACGTTGTAGGTAAGGTTGAGTCGTGCGAACTCGATCTGCCGCGGCCGATAGTTAATACTCACATTGTCGAGCACCCAGTCGTACAAAGGGCGGTGTACTTCAAACTCCAGGGTACAAAGTGAGTGGGTAACGCCCTCGATCGAATCCGACAGGCAGTGTGTGAAGTCGTACATAGGNTATAGGCACCACTTNCTNCCGGTTCGATGGTGAGGCGTCTTGCGGATGCGATACAGCACTGGGTCGCGCATGTGCAGGTTCGGTGAAGCCATGTCGATCTTGGCCCGCAACACCCGTGTACCGTCGGCAAATTCGCCTTCCCGCATTCGTTGGAATAAGTCGAGATTCTCCTCCGGTGTACGATCACGATGAGGGCTATTCCGTCCCGGATTAGTTGGCGTACCACGGTGCTCGGCAATCTCATCCAGTGACAACTCACAGACAAATGCCCGGCCAGCTCGGATCAACTCAACGGCAAAACCATAAAGTTTCTCAAAATAATCGGAGGCGTAAAAAAGGTTTTTGCCCCAGTCAAAACCAAGCCATTGCACATCCTCTTTGATGGATTCAACATATTCTACATCCTCCTTGACGGGATTAGTGTCATCAAAGCGCAGGTGACAGATGCCTCCCTCATTCTCAATCGCTATTCCAAAGTTGAGGCAAATTGACTTGGCATGACCGATGTGCAAGTAGCCGTTCGGTTCTGGTGGGAAACGGGTCACCGTCGAGGTATGTTTGCCACTGGCCAAATCGCTGGTGACAATTTCGCGGATGAAGTCGAGCGGCTCCGGATTGACCATACCGGGCTCGGATTCTGTGGTTGTTTGGTTTGTTTTTCCCATCACAGGCAATTCGTCTGGACAAGTGGCAGCGAAACGCACAGCGTAATTGAGCCACAAAACGAAGGAAAGCGCATTAGCTTATAGCTCGTTGCTGGTGACTACTCGAGCGATGCTTTAAGGCTGGCGAAAAACTCCTTCCCCTGCTGTGCAGAAACCGGTTCTTGGTCATCGCCGTGCACGACAAGTTTTTCGGGGATTTCAGTTAGAAATGGTGAAGGATTACAGGGAACCTGATCGCCAAACTTTCTCCGAAATCCACAGTGACTCAAAGTTAACGTCTGTTGCGCACGTGTGATCGCCACATAAAATAACCGCCGCTCTTCGTCAACTGTACCTTCGACCTTCGATCGTACATGCGGGATCAGCCCGTCTTCCACGCCAGCAATGAAAACATGCGGAAACTCCAAACCTTTGCAGCTATGCATTGTGATCAATGTAATTGCGTCACNGATTTCGTCGTCTTCATCATCGCGTTCACGGTCAAGAGAGATGTGCTCGAGAAAACGATGCAGCCGGTCAGGAACAGGTCGATCCNTCGGNACGAACNCAGGGTCCATGGAATCAAGGAGATCCACAATGTTGCGCACACGGTTCTCGGCCGTTTCCTCGTNTTTTTCCGATCTCCGGATTTCTCGGAACAAGCCAACCTCATCGAGCCAGTCCGTGCACCAAGCCTTCAATGGCTGGGAAGGATGAATGGCCACNGGACGGTTTAGTCGTTCGTTTACTGATTNCACCATTTCTACAAAGTCAAGGATACTATCGATGGTTCGCCGCCGGAGCTGGCCCAGCAAAGCCTCGTCGCGCATCACAGCAAACACCGAGCAACCACGTTCTTGACTGAGTCCAAGAAGCGTTTCCATCGTAACGTTACTCAGGCCACGCGCCGGGATATTGGCAATGCGCAGCAAACCAGTGTCATCATCCGGGTTAAGAAACAGTTTAAGATATGAGACAAAGTCACGAATCTCCCGCCGATCAAAAAAACTTTGTCCGCCAACGAGCTGATAACGAATTTCAGCCTTGCGCAACGCTGTTTCAAGCGGACGAGATTGCTGGTTTGTTCGAAACAAGATTGCCTGCTCTCGCCATTTTACCTTCTTTATGTTTCGGTTGTACTGGATTTCCTCCACCAATGCCCTNGCNTCCTCCTCTTCATNACGNAATTCCCATAACATGATNGGCTCNCCNTCTCCCTGTTCNGACCAAAGTTNTTTCTCTCGNCGCCGNACATTATTTTTAATGACAGTATTTGCGGCCTCTAAAATTGTATTGGTAGAGCGGTAATTTTGCTCCAGACGCACAATCTGTGCATTAGGAAAATTTTTTTCGAAATCCAACAGATTAGCAGCCTCCGCTCCACGCCAACCGTAGATGCTCTGATCATCATCCCCGACCACACAAAAATTGCGATTAGTCTTTGCAAGATGATACATAAGTTGAAATTGAGAGTGGTTTGTGTCCTGATATTCATCCACCATGATATAGCGATAGCGCTCCCTACATTCGTCGAGCGCTTTCGGATAATCATCGAATAGTCGAAGCACAAGAAGAATTAAATCGTCAAAATCAACTGCATTACTGGCCTTGAGTGTCTGCTGGTAGTCTGAAACCAAGCGCTTGGCTAAGCCGGCCAATTCCTGATCATCGGCGATGAGCTCTTCACTGCTTGTGTTTCGCCAGCGACTGATCAACGACAGAACATCTTGCGGGTCAGGCTTCCTTGACCCAAGCGAGACATGGCTCAGAATGCGACGCACAACTCCGAGCTGTTCAGTGGAATCGTAAATGACAAAGTTTTTCTTATAGCCCAATTTCGTTATGTGCCGGCGCAGGATGCGGACGCACAGCGAGTGAAAAGTACAAATGGTAGGTGTTTCTGCGTGACCATTCTCACGAGTCGTTTTGCGCATTGGCAACAGGCCTTTAACCCGATCTTGCATCTCACGAGCGGCTTTGTTGGTGAAAGTAACGGCTAAAATATTCCCAGGTCGGATGCCGCTGGAGATCATGTATGCAACCCGACTGGTAATGACCCGCGTCTTGCCAGTTCCAGCCCCAGCTAGAATAAGCAAAGGACCGTTCAACTTGCGCACGGCTAAGCGCTGCTGGGGATTCAGCGAGCTAATCTCCATCCGCTATGCAACTTCAGAAATGAATCAATAATGATTCGGAACGGGCAGAACTTGGCCAAGCGATCATACTACACGGCTTTTTTCTTAGTCTTTTTTGAATCGAACTCTTCTTCCTTGCCATGTTCGCTATCTGACTTGTCGCTCTTGTAGTGACTCGCGTAATATCGGTTCTGGTAATAGTAATAGGAATAATAGTAGGAATCCTTACCTTCGAAATCTAAATCATTGATGCAGACACCCACGATATTGATACCGGCATCTTGAATTCTCTGCACAGTCTTACGCGCGTGCTCGCGGCGGATTTTATTAAATTTATTAACGAAAATTATGCCATCGGTAGCTGCAGCAATGATCAAAGGATCACTGACAGCTGAAACTGGCGGACAGTCGAACACAATTTTTTGATACTTTGTTCTTACTTCCTCAACAAAATCGCGCATGCGCTGTGACCCTGATAGTTCTGAGGGATTATTCGGAACTGCGCCACAACATATAACGTCCAGATTGGGTACCTCTGTTTGGTGCACGATTGCATCTATACTGTCAACCTTACCAAGCAAATACGATGACAACCCGCGTGGGCTTTGTAATTGGAAAGCCTTGTGTACAGAGGGCCTGCGAAGATCAAAATCCACCAGCAATGTCTTTACACCAGTCTGCGCCATGACAATTGCGTGGTTACTCGCCACTAGAGATTTGCCTTCAGAAGGAACCGTACTGGTGACAGCCATTAGATGGAGATCCCCGGCACGCTGCGACAGTGCAATCGCCGCGCGAACGGTTCTAAAAGATTCTGCTGAATTAGATTGCGGATGCAAGTGAGCCTGCAAATCGCGTTCAATGATGCTGGTGGTCTTAATATTTGGAATATAACCAAGAAATGGCAAATTAAGATATGTCTCGACGTCATCTTGGCTCTTGATCGAATCATCGAGGAAGTTAACGAAGAATGCTAAACCGAACCCAGCTCCCAATCCACCTACAATACCAAGAAAAAGGGTTAGCAGCTTTTTAGGTTTTATGGGACTCATCTGTGCCGTGGCCAAGTCGATTACGTGCATATTTTGTACGATGTCTTTCTCCTGTAACTCCGTTTCTTTCAAACGTTGCAATGCTAAATTATACAGCGTCTCAGACTGCTTAGCCTCGCGCTCCAGTGCGAAGTACTGGATGCTCTTCTGATTCATTGCTTGTTGCTCGGATTTGCGAATTTCCAATACTCCTTTCAAGTTCAATGCAGTTGCCTTAGCCAACTCGGCTTTGTTTATGATAGAATCAAAAATTCGCTTCTGAGAACTAGCTAAACCCTCTATCAGTGACTCGATCTTACCTCGTTTCTCAATGACCTTGGGATGCTTGTCCAAATAACGCTTCAACAGTTCTGCCAATTCAGCCTCCGCCAAGGCCAGATCACCCCGTATTTTTCTCACTTCAGTATCGGTAGCCACTTCGGGGATGGTGCCGTATTGTTTGGTTTCGTGAAAAACTCGTGCTGCCTCTTCAGCCGCAGCCACCGCTGTAACCTCGGCACTGCGTGCCATATCAAAATCTGTCTGAGCCTGAATCAATGCCTTTAATGTGACATTCTGACTTTCCTCCAAGGAGATAATGTCATTTTCCCTCTTATAAGTCAGTA
>PBKH01000006.1 GCA_002721375.1 Verrucomicrobiales bacterium | reverse complement strand
CTTAAGCTTTTTAGAAATCACAGCATCCTCCAATAAACACATTGGATCGCGCTCTGCTAAAACCACCAATGACTCAGTACCTAATCGATCATTATATACGCCTAAGGCACAGGCTCTACCTGCCTTAATTCCACGGACTTCATTAGCTATAGCTTCTATATCCTGTGGGTAAAAGTTGCGCCCTCCTATGATAATTAAATCTTTTTTGCGACCACTAATATATAACTCTTCTTCATACAAAAACCCTAGGTCTCCTGTGCTGAACCAACCGTCACTTACCATTTCATTATTTGCTTTAATATTATTATAATATTCTGTAAACATACTAGAACTCCGGATCTGAACTTGCCCGACCTTCAGATCCCTCAATTCTTCACCTTTATCACCAATAATCCGAACTTTAAAATTAGCTATAGGTTTTCCTTGAGATACCAGCTCTAACCCGCTATCGCAAAAAGCCACTTCATTATTTTTAGAATATAATTCTGGATCTATTATGACAGTTTTAAAACCTTTCGACTGTGTAACCGCAAAAGTATTTTCAGCCATTGCATAGCAACTCCATAATTTACATTGTTCTATCCCTATAGCTTCAAAATGATCATAGAACTCTCTCATAGTTTGTGCAGATACCGGTTCAGAACAATTAATCAACGCGCGAAAATCAAGAATTCCAATATCAGGATGTGTAGATTTAGGGGTTGCACGGCATAATACGTTAAAGGCAAAATTTGGCATCCANGCGATTGTTGCTCTGTACTTCTTTGCTGTTTGCCAGAACAAGTTGGGCTGCGAAATCCAATCAAATGGTGAAAACATGCAGACTGGCACACCNGTTGTAATACTCGTCAAATAGCATGCNACAAAACCCATATCATGATATATTGGCAACCAGCTTATTATGCAATCCTTGCTACTTAAATCACAAACTTTGCTGTATTCCGTTATTTGAGCACTAATTGCTTTATGNCTNAGTGCAACGCCCTTCTGCACACCCGTGGTTCCTGATGANTGTTGAATTACAGCAATATCCTCTAAANTTGGTTTATGCACAAATTCCTCAGGTGCATAATGATCTAAATCCTCAGTANAAATACATGTGGTTTCGNCCCCAACCAACGGCGTTAGATCATCAACTAATCTTTTTTCGCAGTATAGCCACCGTAATCCAATCCGCAAAAATACTTCAATATTATTCTCAGCATAAACATGTGGCTTTACTTTTGATGATGGATAAGGNTGTAGAGATGGTAGCGCTCCAATTTGCAAGCACCCCAAATGAGCAGATATTAACATTTTTGAAGTAGGATAAATAATGCCAACACGATCTCGCGCTTTGACNCCACATTTAAGCAAATATGAAGCAAAACGATTGGCACATTCCATTAACTCACTTCTCGTAATACTTTCAAACTCACCTCCTTCTTCCTTTAAATAAAGTGCAATTGTGGCAGGATTTTGTTCTACCAATTTTTGGAATTGCTGAAATATCGTCCAAGGTGAACTTGACATCTCACAATTGATACTATTGCTGTTTTTATTAAAGTGTGTCGCAATTTGCGTAAAACTATCAAAATCTGAAAGNCTGCTAACTTCGATTGGTATTTNAACACCAAGTTCACTTTCAAGTGCAGTTAAGAATTCAAACCACATGATGCTGTCAAGCTCACCTGCCGCACGAAGCGGCGCTTTATCATCTGGCAAATTTTTACCGGTAGATACTAATCGAAAAGCATTACGACATGCTGTTATGGCACTCGAATAATCTAATTCAGATTTTATTGATGTAGACGACTTGCCGGCTGCTTGATAAGCTGAATTCCCTTCACAATTACTGTCATCTACAGGTTTAGCTAAATCAAAATCACGATATGGTCTCTCCCCAATTTTTCTTGCAGGTGAACCGGCAATAATCGAATATTCTGAAATTTCACCGCTCACCATAGTATTNGCAGAAATAATTACACCTTTACCAATTCGAGCACCCATCAAGACATTTGTACAGTTGGCCAACCANCAATCTTCCCCAATTTGGACAGAACCTTGTATATACCCCTGATCTATTATATNATTATCACGATAAATCGGATGTGCTGATCCATTAACATGAACATAACTTGAAAATATACAATTTTTACCAATATCGACATTACCCCCCGCATTGATAACCAATTGCATCCCAGCACTACATCCCTCAGAAAAAGTGATTGTTGATTGTCGAGCTGCAACTAATCTCAGCCCATCATCAAATGAACATCGTCGACCAATCACAATAGCTCCATTTTCCCTGTTTCGTAAATCTAAATGGCCATTAAAAACGACATCATCATGTATTACCACTAACCTAGGATCCCCATTAAAACGAGTATTTATGGGACCTGAAAAAACCACCCGTCGCCCTACTTTGACTCCCATTAAACGCAGTCGGCAGCCTCGTATAACAGACATAATCCGAACACGTAAATACTTCAGCATTTTNGAGATTTCATTNCCAAAATGCAGCGATATTCTCTGTTTATTCATGCCAGGCACCTAGCTTATTACGCATGTATTTTCAATAGAGATCCGTTAGTTTAAATTAAATATACAATTTTTGATTTGCGCATTATCCATTAGAATTAATTATTTTTACGATCACAAACACCGCTTAAGATTTTCTAGTAATTACAAATTGTCTAATGCATATTTCGACTTGCTCTAATAAAGAGTTGCTCAGCATACCATAACAACCTATATCAATTACCGCACTTTATATATAACAACTCTTTATTATTGATCGATAAAACCCATTAAGGCACGAACTTGAGAATCCTTATCTAACCAAATTAATAATTTCTGATTTTCTTTTCTTAAGTAANGTTCAAATTCTTCCTCTTTACCATTTTCACACAGCATGACATATAATTTAAAAGCATTGTTAATTACTAAAGCAGTGCGTAAATTGTGATTAGATAAACGCTCATTAGTCGATGGCGTGGCATAGTAGCCCCATTCNTTTCGTGCAACNTCATATTCTGTACCTGAATTAGTGACAAAAGTAACTTGCTCATTTGGTTCCAAAGTAATATTTGCACAATGGCTTATTTCAATCTCTTCAGATAACCCAACTTTAAATTTACGAGGAGGATCAACATTCTTTGCTTTCATAATTATTACTACNAATTATCTCCAATTAAAATGCGGAATTAAGAAATCACGTATTTTCCACACTCCTTCATCCTGAAACCAAATATTCTGATTACGATATTTTTCTATTATCTTNAAGAATTCACCANCTGTAATACCAACATACTTACTGAACTTTTTAATNTCTTCCATCGGTAATCCGTCACCTTGATTTTCAATATTCTCGATAGCTTCCGACCTTGAGCATCTTTTATTGCGTATNTCCAGTGAAAGATTATCGAATGAGCGAGTNAATCCAAATTTATACCACTTCAGAAAATGATGAATGGAAATAAAATCATCATCAATATCTGCATAATCATATATTCCGGTACGCGCACCATTTACATTGTNCCTAAANCCATTCGCCATCGCCACATTACGCGTTGTTNCTACATCCCACTCATAATAGTATCCGAGAAATACGGCGAGNACACCCTGCCTTTCGATTTCGTCAAAATCTGGACCAAAATAAGGACTTAACGCTTTACGCGTAAGCTTATCGCTCACCCAATCATCCGCTGTTGTTCCATTGGTAACACCAAATTTATTGTACCAGCTTTTAGTGAGTTGAAAACCCATCTTCTCTTCGCTCGGATCACCATACTCAAATGCTGAGTTTTCCCCCCAAATTACTAGTGGAATTTTATGAATTAAAGCAATTTTCAGAGGCAAATTAAAGATTGCCATATGCATTGGNATTGCTGGAGTNCCAAACCTNCTTAACGATTCCAACATAAAAATCTTCTCAGTATAAGGATTAATAGAATAATCGATATGGTCGACACCAAGTTTAACCAAATTGTCTAGNTTACACTGGCCAATTTGTGTTCGACCTGGCGNCCTCCAGGTAACGCATAATGGATTCATCCCTTTCTCTAAGCATTTTACAACTTGCCAAGTNCTATCTTTACCTCCACTTACNGGAATTAGGCAATCGTAACCCTCACTCCGCTGTTTTGCATTGGATATTACATTATCAAATAATTTTTCCCGCTCGTCCCAATTTATTAATTTTCGTATTTCAAAGTTTCGGCAAGCACTGCAAACCCCCTCTTCATCAAAAAGAATACCCGGACGAGTATCAGGTAATACACAACGCTCGCAATATTTCATATTCTAATTTAATCCCAGAAATATTCTGGCATTTATAAAATTGAAAATAAACTTACTATAATAATTAGGGACCGGAAACCTATCGAGCAATTTCTCCATCTTGTCCCGATTGATGAATTCAAAAATTAGCGCTTTTGAATCAAGCAAATAAGAGCGCACATCAACATCTTGCAANTTAATNATNGAATTAATTGAAGCATTAAACCCTTTTTTACGTCGGTCTAGACGAACTTGCTCATTTAGTATCCCTTTCATTGACTCTCTTAATATATACTTTCCATACCCTTTATATATCAAATGCTGCACGGGAATAGAATTAGCAAACTTTAACAAGCGTGTATCAAGATAGGGGCTCCTGTTTTCAATAGAGCAGCACATAGAATTTAGATCATCTTCATGCAAAATAACTGGAGTAGCCTCGTGAAATAATTCATTCATCATTCTGTTTCGTAATATACTTTTTGTAAAATGATGCTCATTGTACGGCTCTACAAACGGTTTCATTAAATAGCCTTTTATCTCTTCACTACCGTCGTAGACATGGTTCCTATAATTTGAGTTATTGTAATATAAATCTGGGTTTTTTAAGACAGGATTTCTAACATATTTTCCGACATATTTCCTCCAATCCGAAAGGTAATTGCCATAATCATGGCGATTACGAACTTCATTAAGATGCAAAATGTAATGATCATAATACCCTGTGAAAAGCTCATCGGCAGATGTGCCGGAAAATGAAACGCGATATCCAGCACTCTTCATTGCTTTGGATATCAAGGAGTGAACGTAATAGCTTATTGTAGCAACAGGTGCATCATGATATATAATGAGATCACGCAACCGCTCCAATGAATTCTCCATTGGGATCTTCAAAAGATTATGCGAACATTCCGTATCATCGACGGTAGCCATAATATTGCCTTCTTCATTATAGCGTTCATCCGAATCAACAATCGAAAACGTTTCTAATTTAGCATTAAACTCCTTGCAAGCTAGTGAAACAAGCGAAGCTGAATCCACACCTCCACTCAAACAAAAAGCAAGAGGAACATCAGAACGCATTCGTATTCGCATACTTTCAATTAAAAGATCCCGACATCCTTGAATCGCATCCTCCAAAGTCATTGATTGATCGATTTCGAAAGATGGTGCCCAATAACGATATGGCCGCTCAGCACCTTTATAAGACAATATTAGATTCTCGGCATACTTAAGCTCACGCACACCTTCGTAATACGTTTCATTCTTTTTATATAACGCTTTATATCCATTAACTAAATGGCGAAGCATGTGTTGATAATTAACTTTGAGCGAACCTCCAATTAAACTGATTATGAACTTTATTTCTGAACCGAAATAAAAGCCATCTGAAAAATCTATGTAATACAGGGGCTTCTCAGCAAAACGATCTCGAGAAAGAAAAAGCAATTCTAGATCTAAATCAAAGATAGCAAAAGCCCACATTCCTTCAAAATGCTGCACACATTCTTCCCCGTATAAACTATAGTAATGCAATAGCACCTCAGTATCAGATTGAGTCTTCAATGCAATCCCTCGATCAATTAACGCCTTTCGTAGTTCGACATAATTGTAAATCTCTCCATTGTACACAATGGTTTTATTTCCAATTGTAAATGGCTGATTAGATCTCGAATCTAGATCAATAATACTAAGACGGGAATGTAAAAGGCATACTTGAATATCTTTAAAGGAAAACGACTTATAGGCTTGATGATCTGGCCCACGATTCTTCATAAGTGATAAAGTTTTATCAATGGCCCCTTCATTGGGTGGCTTCCTACCAAAGTATCCTGCTATTCCACACACAATGGTTATTCGAAATGCGCCATAGTAAAAGCTTCACCGCGCACTATATTTTTGGTTAATTTACGACCACAAATTAAATTTTCCTCTCCCGGCTTTAGCCCCACCCGTGGACGCACCCAACAAAGATCATCCCAAGTAACTCGTTCATCAACAGTGATATCGCGTACCGCGGCAATGGATCGGCGCACCAGCCTTTCGTTACCAGCTTCGCATACCTTTATCGGTTTCGTTGAATCACCTAATATTCCCTCAACCTCACGAACAGCTTTCACCAATGCCGCAAACTCATCTGGATCCGCTGAAAGTTGATGGTCCCTAAAATCAGATTGATCTTTATCCAAAGTAAAATGCTTTTCGATTATACGAGCACCCGCCGCCACCGCTAACTCGGAAGCCCTAATACCAATTGTATGATCAGAAAAACCAGCAGTCACACCACCCAGATTTAGTTGATTAATCCCAGAAATGCAGACTTGGTCTATGGGAGCAGGGTAGCTTACAACGCAATACAGTAATGCAATTTCAGGGACTGTCCTACCATTTTTTTTAGTACTGTTCTCAACAAATTTAATTAATGAATCAGCATTCTCCACTTGGCCTAGGCCCATTGATATTATCAATGGTTTTCCAGTATTTGCTACGCAATCAATTAGTGGCCAGAAATCATTATCACCAGAGGCAATCTTGAAAACAGGGACAATCGGATCAAGAAATTTAACTGCACTAAGATCGAACGGCGTAGAAATGAAAACGACACCGCATTCTTCAGCCTCAAAGCTCAGCTCACNAAATTGATCAGGGTTAAACTGGAAACGGGAAAGCTGCTTTATGCGATTTTTATCCATCGGAGAAACCAACTGCTCTGGAGCGATTGTTTGGAATTTAACAGCATCCGCACCAGCTTCGGCAGCTGACCNCACCATTTTTCGTGCTAAATCAAAATCGCCTTCATGGTTATTACCAATTTCTGCAATAATAAAAACCTTCTCGTCTGTATCGTGTTTACCTATTTGCATTTCATTAAGACTGCACCGGGCCATGGTAGTGAAAAACATAGGAGGAATTACAAATACGAAAACCCAGCTTCTGATAAAGATTAATCGAAGGAATGTTTGATANNTGCGTTCCCACCGACATCGTAATCCACTCACAACACTTGGCTGCTGCAAACTCTATCATTTTNCCGGCAAGCCCTTTGCCCTGATGCGATTTNTCTACTGCTATTAGATCTATTATATANGTATTACCGTTCAACAATAGTTGAAGAAATCCAACAACTTTATTNTGAAANGTCGACACAACCATCGTGTCGCCACGTTTACCCATGAAAAAATTACCCGCCCAACTTCTCTTAATATCGCTAGCCAACTTGTTTGGGATCAGAGGGTCCAGATGAAATCGCGAATATTTAAAACTTGTGAAAGCTACTTTTTCCACAGTCTCTCTATCATCAAGTTGAGCAAATCGCATATCGTAATTAGATGGTAATTTCATATCTCGACAAGCTCGCTTTTTCGATCGCTCAAACTGGATATTTGTGTCGATGAGATTAAACCCTATTTGCTCAAAAGTCTTTATTAAATCAATATTTAGGCACTCTAATTTTGTATATGCAAAACTCNTTGGCCCATTGTTAAAACAATTCAACAATACGGAATTGTTGCATTTGACACGCCAGGTTGGCTTTCCTAAAATANCTNCAATAAATCGATCTGCAATGAACGCCTCAGNGCTATCTGGGACCGAATTCTTTTCAACACCCATTGTATTTACGGCATTTATTAATATTAANGATAAACGCTTNCCACATTAAGATACGGGCATAATGAATTAACAATTATAATTAAAAGAATTAATTTTTTGAGGTAATTAGCAATTCTTTATCTTTTAGGCCTCCAAAACAACTCCTGATTGGGGGAAACACAAAATTGGAATTAATCNTTGTATTTTCCTTTTCNACAGTTGATAAACNAACTGATAAATCATAAAATTTTCTATACCAGTTGATATATTTTAAATATCCTTTTTCAAGTGAGAATTCAGGAGAATAACCAATCATGTGCTTGGCCTTCTCAACCGACAAGGTACCTCGATTTGGGGTCAGCTTATCTTTTGGTTGATAGTTTATTTTTATTGATGGGAANTCNTTTTTCATTATAGCTGCCATATCTGCCAGTGAACGTCCCTCACCATATGTAAGATTAAAAATCTGGTTCTTAGCATTATCATTTTCAATAGTATTTTGAATGCCATGAACAAGATCTTCGATATAGGTGAAATCCAAACAATCTAAGCCGTCTCCATTCAAGGTTATATCNTTNCCAGTCAATGCATTTTCAATAAAAATCTGACCGACACGTCGACTAACACAGCGTTCTCCATACAGTGCTGAAGGTCTAACTATAGTGTANGGCAAGTCAAAAACCTGATTATAGGCGATTACCAGTTTTTCTCCGCTGTACTTTAGCGCACCATATATTCCGAGTGGTTCGCAAATCGNCTCCTCTGTAACAATACTCTCATTAAAATGACCGTAAACCATACTAGACGAGAAATAGACAAAGTGTTCAACTTTACCTCTTGAAACATCNAAAGCGTTTTCTAAAGTCCGCAAACTATGGTCGAATGTGCTGTATGGATCCTTATTAGATTTGTTGGCATGTGATACAGCCGCTAGTTGAACTACAATCTGAGGATTAGTTTCAGTAAAAAGTTTGTTTAACGCATGATAGTCACGAACATCCTGAATATATAGAGGAATATCATGCTTCCTCAGGAAATTTAATCTTTCATGTATAATATCTAAGNATAACTGGCTGTTACCCCTGCCTTTCTCATGTGAGGCAAAAGTCGCAAAGTTATTAACAGCTAAACTGTCTACAACAGATACTTCTGCATCAAGAGATTTAAGATGCAATGCTAAATTATGACCTATAAACCCAGCGCCACCAATAAGCATGATTCGTTTATTCTTCAGTGATTGTATACTCATAATAATTTTTTAGCTACTTCTATTACAGAATCTGCAATATACTCCGCATCACCCGACTTCATATGCGGGCCAACTGGCAATGCAATAGAATTATCGGCGATTTTCGTCGCCTCTGGAAACTGACCAACAGAAAAATCATACTTTTCTTTGTAGTAAGTTAACCTCGGAACTGGACGAGGATAATATACGCTAGTTCCAATACCTTTATCAGCCAAAGCTTGTACTACTTCCGTCCTTTTGTGCTCTAGTTTCTTTTGCAGGATAATACTTTTACAGTAGTAACTACTTTGAAAGTCGATTGAGGAACTGTCGAATTGAAATATTTCCTCAAACCCAAGTAATTTCTTTGAAATAATTTCATAATTTTCCTTACGCTTTTGAAGAAAACCGGTTAAACGATCAACTTGAATGGAGCCAATGGCTGCTTGCAACTCATTCATACGATAATTAAAACCTAGTAAATTGACATCATACTGTCCAGGCAACTTACGTTCGCCGTGCGTTCGATCAACACCGAACGCACGTTGCAATGCAATTTTCTCCAAAACTTCACGATGCTTTGAGATCACCAAGCCTCCCTCAAGGGTAGTAATGTGTTTAACAGGATACATTGAGAATAGACCAATATCNCCCAATAGACCTGCATGAATACCTTTGTATTTCGTGCCGAAAGCTAATGCAGAATCTTCAACAACAAACAGGCTATGTTTTTGGGCAATTTCATTGATACGATCCATGTTAACTGGCATCCCCAGGAAGTGCACAACCGATAATGCTTTTGTATTGGGCGTAATCGCATTTTCAATTTGGTCGATATCTATATTTCCCGTATTTGGTTCGGAATCCACAAAAACAGGCTTTGCACCCACAAACTCAACAGCATGAGCAGTCGCTACATGCGTCATGGCCGGAACGATTACTTCATCACCGAGGCCAATTCCTAAATGAAAATATGCAAGGTGAAGTCCAGCAGTGCAGGAAGAAACAGCAACCGAACCTTTTGCCCCAACCCAATTGGCAAAAGATTGTTCAAACTGGTGAATTCGTGGCCCATGAACCATCACATGGCCGCTTAGTACTTCAGCGGCAACGGCAAGCTCTTCATCTCCAATAATCGGACGGGCAAATGGAATATTTCTCACAATATTCGCTTTCGGATGGGGTTTACTGAAACCGGCTTTCCATTCTTTAATGATTCCTCAACCGCAAAACAAACCGCAATAGTACGGAAAACTTCATCGGAAGTAACTTTCATAGATCCTTCTCCTATAATTTCATTCAGAAANTCACTTATTAAAGCTCCTTTGTCGCAACCAGGATAGGGCGTGCTAATTGTCTCTTCAGATCTCTTAGTATCACGGCTCTTGATCAAGCGGGCATTTGGATTATCGTTAATGAAAGTTGCTTTTGTTCCGAATACAGATAGCCCATGAAAATGTGGATGGACACATCCGAAGTTGGCGCTCACTTTTGCCCGCATTCCATTATTCAGTCGAAGCAAGGCGCAGACATAATCAGGATAACGAAAGCGTGACCCGGCTGTTGCTACTTGATTTCCAGTAGCAACAACCTCTTCTACTTCTGCACTTGTAAGCCACCTAATCAAGTCCACCATGTGCACGCCCCCCCCCAGCATCACCGAATAGTAATCAATCTCCCCGCGCCACCCATCTGTCAGTTTCTCGATTCGTCCATAATTATATTCTGCCTCTATTGCATACACATCGCCCATTTCTCCGGCTGTTATCCGATTCTTTAAATCCTGAAAACGGGGACTGCATCGAAGGATCAAATTTGAAGTGAGTTTCAAATCAGGTCGTTTTCGAAGAGCAACTGATATTTTNTCGGCCTCATCCACAAAAAGGCATAGTGGTTTTTCTACAAAAACGTGTTTNCCCTCATTAATGGCCATTAAAATCTGTTCTGCGTGGGTATTATCATATGAAGCAATCGAAACAACTTGAATAGTTGGATCGCACAAAAGCTCATTAGGGTTTTCAGTAATCTTGATGCCAGGATGACGTTGACTTACTTCAGATAATTTAGATGAATTAAAATCACAAATAGAATGCACCTCAAAAGAAGGATGTGCCTCATAGGCAGCAATATGCTGTTCTCCCACCCCTAATCCAATTATACCTGCTTNCAAATTCCTCAAAAGAACAGATNCTACTAATTCAATGTTTTTGCATTCTCACCAGCAACTCCTCATATGTCATCCCAATCCACGAGTCACCCAACGACTCGATTAACCTTTTGAAACGATTAAAGTCTTCTTTTGTATCCACTGCCATTGAAGTAGTTNATGATGATACAGTGTTTAAGAGATTTCGAATCTTGAACTCAAAGGCGTTGCGGTAGAAAAAAGATGTCACATGCTCCCTATCCAAATCTTTTTTCATACAAGGCAAAGTTTTCCTGAAACACTCTGCCCTCATTATTTCCACGGATTGTCCCCTAGGATAAGATCGTGGATAAACATTTGTAACAAGGTCTGTAGAATCTGTCATCATTCCCATAGCTTTCTTCAGGATAGAACCATCTAAAAGAGGACTATCGCCACTTAAGCGAACAAAGAAATCTAAACAGTAACTATCAATTACCCCCCCGAAACGAGAAGCCACGTCTAAACAACTACCTCGATAACAATCAATGGCCTTATGATCACAAAAGCTCTCAATCGGATCATCGATAGCTTCATTCGAAGTTGCNATTATAATTGGAAAGCCGAGTTTGGCCTTTTTTACTCTTTCCAATAAATATTCGATGAGAAATTTACCCTTCACCGAAAGAAGCACTTTTCCCGGCAATCGAGTTGAGCCCATTCGAGCCTGAATAATAATAGCTGTATTCAATACAGTACCGTCACTTTCTCAATAAGAGGGACTAAAATAAGATAAACTTTTGGTTTATAAAAATTTTCGAACTTGTCGGCTTACGACTAAGTTTAAGACATAGATCTTTTTTGTTTATTGAAAAAGCTTCGCCCGGTCGNTTCGCCACAAGTCAGCAAACCTAACTTCTTTATCAATTTATATGAGACATTCACTTTCGTGAAATGCGCTCTTTTCTAAGCATTTAACAGGCCAAATTCNTATTTCTGATTGACACACATAGAGTCAAATTGACACACATTGTNTTTTAATGATATGTTGCCTTTATGAGGTTTTTTAGCATTCATCAAAAAACTCTAAAATCCGAATAATGAAGTACGTTGATCGCATCATGGTCAATGAGGAAGCTTTCCATCTTATTTTGGCTGCATTTATAGGTTTTTTTGGAGCATTGGTGAATCTTGGATTCCTAAAACTTGTGGCTTTAATCCATTGGATTATCTTTCAAACAGCAGATTCGGCTTTGGATTCGGCTTTATTAGTACAAAATATGGATCCTTTTTTTCGGATTGTGGTTCCGACTTTAGGGGGGATTCTAGCTGGAATGGTGCTTCTACTAAAATCGCATCTTTCTGGTAAACAAAAGCCTACCAATGTTTTAGAGGTTGTTGCCGTGGGAGACGGCCGCATTGGGATGCGGTCAACATTGGTTAATTCATGGTCTTCCCTATTAAGTATTGGAACGGGAGCTTCTATAGGTCGGGAGGGAGCAATTACGCAGTTAACGGCCACATTTGCCTCTAAATGGGGTCAGTTTCATCAATGGCAGCCTTATCGACTTAGATTGATGGTAACCTGCGGAGCAGCAGCTGGGCTGGCCGCCGCCTACAATGCCCCAATTGCTGGAGCTCTTTTTGCGGCTTTGGTTTTGGTTGGAAATTTTTCTATGAACTTATTTGCCCCATTGGTCATGTCTTCGGTTGTGGCCACAATGGTATCACGTTTTTGGTTCGGCATTGAGCCATGGTATGTATTACCTGAATCGATCGATTATGCCCAAGCAGCTCGTTTATCACAAATGGGCTGGTTTTTGGTTTTAGGGATTATTTCCGGAATTGGAGGTGCATTTTTTCTTAAATCGATTCAAAACGCCCAGTCCTTAACCAATGAATACGGTTGGCCAAGCTGGATTAAGCTTGGCTTGGCTGGCTTGGCATTAGGACTAACCGCATTGGTTTTCCCAGGTGTATGGGGAAACGGTTATGGTATCACGAATCAAATTCTACAAACAGGCTCATCTGAAACTGGATTTTCAGATCTTATCCGAGGATCCATAATATCACACTTTCAAATTTGGCAAATCCCACTGGTAGTGTTAACTGGTTTATTGTTTGCCAAATTTGTCGCAACGGTTTGTACAGTTGGAGCTGGTGCGGTAGGTGGCGTTTTAACCCCAACACTGTTTCTTGGTGCAGGAATAGGGGCAGCCTTTGGACAAGCGATTGACCTGCTTGGCTTTGCCGAGAATACTCCAACGGTAGCATTCGCTCTTGTTGGTATGGGCAGCGTCCTTGCAGCAACCACTCGTTCCCCATTGTTGGCTATGATCCTAATTTTTGAGATCTCGCTGAAGTATGAGTTAATGCCGCCGCTAATGATTGGCTGCATAATGGCTACATTGGTTTCGCAAAAACTGCACAAGGCTTCGGTATACTCGGAGCAACTTCATCAGAGGGGACTGATTGTTGACCAGGAAAGCCGACGAATGGGATCGGCCACTGACCGTTGCATTGGAGATGCAATGATGGGACCGACTTCTCCAATTCAAGAGACAGCCTCGCTTCCTGAGATTTCAGAGATATTCCTGCGCAGTCCACGAAATTATCTGCCTGTGCTAAGTGCGGATAAAAGGCTGGTGGGAGTGATCGCTCTTCAGGATTTAAAGGCCCATCTGAATGCAGGGGATGAGTTGCGGGCAGTGATCGCGCTGGACTTAATGCGCCCGCCGGAAACGTACCTCACCCCCAATCGCCGCTTAATGGAGGCGCTTCCGGAGATCATGGGATCGGAGATGGAAATGATCCCGGTGGTGAACTCGAATCGTGAAATGCGGCTAGTTGGCTCGGTATCCCGAAGCAAGATGCTTGGCTTAATGTCGGATGCGATCGCCAAGAGTGGAGAAGTAAATACCATTTAAAACGCCTGAAATCAGGCAACTTGGCCAAGAGACCAACTTCAACCTCCGTCCCCAACGAAGTGGATGTCAACTAACTCCCCTGGTTGGATATCAAGCTTGATTCGATCACCGTTTGCATCCACCAAATCGATGGTGAAGGGCAGCACTTTTTTATAGGCAGTTCGACTCCGAAGAATTCCGCTCCCAACCGCCTCAAGTCGATTACTAACCTTGGTAACCTTTGCTTTAACCACCTCCTTGTTGCCACCGAAAAATGAGAGAAATCCAGATGAACCAGGACGTCGCGTCCTGATTTCAACCAACATCCCGACCTTGGGTTCCAAGTGGATAGGTTGCGGCACATAGCCAACGATTTTTTTCACCTCAGACGAACTAATAGTCGCAATTGTCTCCCCAGGCTGAACGCTTTCCCCAGTCTGCTTGCTGATGCTGCCAATTTCTCCATCGATGGGGGAATAGAGAACGATGTCATCTAGCAATCCCTCCACACGTCCAAGACCTTCATCCAATCGCTGAATCTGGGTCTGGTCCAACTGGCTTGATGGGTCTTTCTCCTGGGAATCGCGCAATGCCTCTTCAATAGAGGCCACCAACTCAGTTTTTTGCTGAAACTGCACTTCGTAGGTGTCGCGATCGGTCTTGGCCTGATTGTAAACTGACTCAGAAACGAGATTGTCCTTGTATAGACTCTCAATCCGCATGAACTCTTTCTCGGAATTCTGCAGTTCAATCTTCAACGCAGCCACCGAAGTTCTCTCATTAAGCCAATCTAAACGTAACTGGTTATAATTCAGTGCGGTTCGAGCCCGTTGCATAGGATCAATGGTTAACGTGAGCAGATCAACCTGCGCTCGCACCCACTCAACGGTAGCGTCGGCGAAATCCGGATCCATCGAGTAATCAATAGAGGCAATTGGATCCCCTTCTTTCACTGAGTCAAATCGACCAACATTTACCTTCGTCAACAAGCCGGCCCGGGGGCTCGAAAGAACAATATTCTCGGAACGTGCCTCACCAACAACGGTGGATGGGCTGACCCTGTTGAACCAGACCATCATCACACCCGCAATAGAGATCAGGAACACCAGAACAGGCAGGATGATTTGACGAAAATCCTGCCATCGCTGTTCCGCTGGGATAGGGATGGGCTTTTTATCGCTCATTTTCTAAACCTCGGATTCTGCCTCCGCCTTCAGGCCAGTAACACGGGAAACACCGTCGAGCTGTCGCAGTTCCGAAAGCAGATCCTCCAGACGCGAGGGATCTCGCAGAAGCAGCCGGTAAGAAAAATCCAGCCCAGTCGAACCATCCCCGGTACGTTCACTCACACAGCGCGAACGACGAGAATGGCGGTTGAGTGTATCATTCAACACACCCACTTCCGGAGCTGGACGTTCCCAGTGTAAGTTCAGAATGGTGTCATAACGGTGCCGCGTGCCAAAAGAAGTCAATCGAATATAAAACATAATCAAACAGATCATCAAACAGCCGGCTATCGCAGTCGCGAACTTTAACGTACCACACGCCATACCAACCACGATGACTGACAGGATAAAAGAGGTATCGAGAGTATCTCGCAAGACGTTTCGAAATCGCACGATCGCAAATATAGCCATCAAGCCAAAGGCGGTAACCAAGTTATTGGATAGCACAAGCATAACCATCGAAACAATCGTCGGAATAACCACCAATGAGTTCACAAACGAACGCGAATAGGACAAACCCGTATGCGTAAACATGTAAACCCAGGCTATGGCATGCCCGCAGACAAAAGCCAGCAGTAGGCCCATGATCATCATCGGCACATCCGTCGGAATCGGGGTAGTGTCCCCTTGTAAAAACCAGTGATCCATCAACCTTTAATTTGCAATAGCATGTTTCCTCGTATGAGCGATCGGCATCCTGTTCATGTTGACTCCATCACGGACAAATTGCTCGCCCACCACAGTTACACCATCAACGTATTTGGCCGCTCCGCACTGCATCAAGCCAAAAACCCTGACAAGTTCACGAAACCAGTCCGGGAAACGATTGGTAAACTTAAGCTCTAGTACCAGATTTTCACCGAAGACATAATGAGGGTTGGTCATGTCAGTGAGCAAACGGGTAGTAGGTTCAATCTCGATTCGCGTCTCCCGATCTATCGTAACACGCACACTGTTGTCATGCCGGCTTGTCCAAGCTTCCCGGTAATAGGCCACGTGTGCCTTGGGGGTGGCTTTCAATTCCTGCATATGGTGGATGAACTGCTCAACCGCGGCCCGATCCGCCGGATTATCATTGGCCATCTGTTCAGGCAAAGGCAACTGACCTCCTAGGACCTGCTCGAGNGATTCCCGCTTCACGCCACCTCTTTGCTTCGCGATCGTGTTGTCAGTACGACGCTTGATCTCAAAATAGACCGGGGACTTGGGCCTATCCTCGTAAAACCGAATCCGCAACTTGTAACGGTTCTTATCGCCATTGATGGTGGTCTGATAAAGTCGTAAATCAGGTGAATCAAGATACAGACTGTGCACCGGATATGATAAGTTGGGCTGAGTAGCCCCGAACGAATCCAGCTCTAAGTAAGAGGAGACAAAATCACGCAATGCCAAGGCCACATCCTCCCGGATAAGGTACTTATGCTCATAGCGTTGTTTTTGCAAATTGTCCGCCAAAATCGCCTCGTTTCAAATTTAGAAATACTCTCCTCCACCTCGGATTTTTTTTAAAAAACCCATCGGCCAAGCAATTTACTGCGTAATACGCAGTTGTCACGAAAAAGTTACATTTCCAGCTTAGTCAAGCTCTTGGTCAAAATTGGCCTAGAAACTTCGTCCAAGACTACATTCCATAAGTTTCCATGGTTGCCATTGCTTTGGTCCTTTGGCTAAATCGCCTGCGTGAAACGGTTTTCATTAATCACGATACTCATTCTGTCTCTTGGACTCCAGTCCACAACCAAAGCGGACGGACCTGACGATTCCTTCATTCAAGCCTACACGCTCATCACAGAAGCAGACAACCTCTCGCGGCTCGGGCAAAAAAACGCCGCTATCCAAAAATACGGGCAGGCCCGCAATAGCCTTACAGCACTTCAGTCCGGCTACCCAAATTGGAACACCGCTGTCGTAAATTTCCGGATCAAGTACATCGATCAGAAACTCAAAGCAATCGGCACCGAGGCCCCGGAAAAAACCGTCATCCCCTCCACCAAACCTCCCACCATTGACCCTGATGCTGCCCGCCGTGAAATCGCCATCCTAAAGCGCAGAGTCGATTCACTAGAGAACTCAATTATCCTCAAGGACGCCAAACTCAAGGAAGCTCTATCGGCTGTGCCTACACCCGAAGAAACCAAGCGTCTGGCCAAGTTGGAAAGCGACCTCTTTAGCCTCCGTCAGGAAAACAACACTTTGAAAGGCTCCATCGACAAAGCCACCGCCGAGTTAAAAGATGCCAGTTCTGGCTTGGCCAAAGCACAAGCCGAACTTACTCAGGCCAAGAAAGAAGCCGAGGAAAGCAAACTCGCACTGGCCAAAGCCCTAGAAGAAACCAAAATATCCAAGGCAAAGGCAAACGACCGCCAAACCATGCGCCTCGAAAAACAACTTTCGGACAAACAAGAATCCCTTAAAAAAACCGAAAAGGAATTGTCTTCTCTCAAAAACGACAAGATCTTGCTTGAAAAAGAACTCAAATCCTTCAAAAAGGGTAACCGTGAAAAGGATCTCCAGGCTGAAATAAATTCGCTGCAAAAACAACTGGCAGACAAACAAAACGACCTGGAGACCGCAATGAGTAATCTGTCCTCTCTCAAAATCGACAAGGTCTCGCTTGAGAAGGAANTCAAGTCCTTTAAAAAAGGTAATCGTGAAAAGAATCTCGAAACCAAGGTAGGTTCCCTTGAAAAACAATTGGCCAAAAGCGAGGGCGAACTNAAGAAGGCATCGAGCAGCCTAGCAGCCGCCGAAAGCAGCAATGAAACCCTTGAGGATCGCCTGAAAACTCTTCAAAAAAACTCACGAGAAAAGGAAATGATAGCCCACATTAATACCTTAGAGAAACGTCTAGCCAAAGCGGAACGCCAAAACACTAACCCGGCCAGCCGAAGAAAAGCGATCACCGGCATCTTCAGTTGGCGAAAAGAGGGTCGGGCAGAAAAAGCCAATATCGCCGAATTACAGAATCGAATCGACACACTGAGATCGCGCCTCGAGATTCTCGAGGCCGAAAAGATTCCTTATACTGACGATGAAAAGAAACTGTTCGCTGAGCCAAAGGTAGAGAGCCAGCCTGCCAATACCCTGGAGGCTAAAGTCGCCACACTTCCTGAAGAGGCGACAGCGGAATTCAAGGCAGGCCAAGCCGCGCTGGTAAAGGCTAANTACAGTGAGGCAGAGCANAAATTCCTGCATGTCCTTAAACTGGACGAGCAAAACCCGCTGACACTATCCAACCTTGCCATGGCGCAGATGGAACAAGGAAACTACGATGGCGCAGAGGCAAGCCTTTTGCGAGCACTAGAGAATGACGATCAGGACTCTTATGCCCTTTCCCTGCTAGGCACTCTTCGTTACCGGCAAAAAGATTATGAAAAAGCGCGTGACCACTTGGCCAAGGCCGTCAAGCTGAACCCCGAAGACGCCAACGCACAGCATTTCCTCGGCTCGACACTCAACAATCTTGGCCAGCGCAAGGCCGCTGAAACCGCATTGCGTAAAGCGCTCCAGATCAAGCCAGGGCATGCTGAGGCTCATCACAATCTAGCAGTCGTCTACGCCACACAAAAACCGCCCTTCGTAGCCTTGGCAAAATTCCACTATGAAAAAGCGAAAGCCGCCGGACATGCCGAGAACGCAGATCTCGAAAAAATCCTAGGCGAAGACAAATAATCTATGCTTGGGCAGTATGCCGAAGAATTGAGCATCGCTACGCTTGGCCGGGGGTTTTACGAGATTACTCGGGAAGTCGACCGGCACGTCAATATTTCCGGATTCGTATCCGGGTTGGCCACTCTTCATTTACGCCACACCTCAGCATCACTATTGATTCAGGAAAACGCCGATCCCAGCGTTCGAACCGATCTCGAAACGATCTTCTCCCGTCTCGCACCCGACGCTGACCCGGTTTACGAACACAATTACGAGGGCGACGATGACATGGCGGCCCACATCCGCACCGCACTGACAAACGTCAACCTGTGCATCCCCATCTCGGAAAATTCCATAGTACTAGGCACATGGCAGGGCATTTATCTTTGGGAACACCGCACACGCCCGCACAACCGCCGTATTTACCTCCACATAATCGGAGAATAAACTATTGACGCCTCGGGTGGTAATCGGCTCAATCGGCGGNCATGGTAAAGTCACTTTCTCTTCTCCGTAATATTGTCTTCGCGGCCAATGCGCTTGCTGTTGGCCAAATGACTGTCCAAGCCGATGTAAAGCTACCCTCGGTCTTTGGTAACCACATGGTTTTGCAACAGGGACAAAAACTCCCAGTCTGGGGCTGGGCTGAACCAGGCGAAACCGTGACCGTATTCGTAGCCGGTCAGACCAAGGAAACCAAGGCAAACAAAAAAGGAATATGGCAGGTTCGCCTCAACCCTCTCAAGGCCAGCAAGACACCGGTGCCATTCTCGGTGAAAGGCAAAAATACTATCGATTATAAAGACGTACTAATCGGTGAAGTATGGCTCTGTTCCGGCCAATCCAATATGGAATGGACAGTCTCCCGCTCAGCCAATCCGCAGGAGGAGATTGCCAACGGCAAACACCCGCTGATCCGTCACATCAAGATTCCGCATCGCCCATCCGACAAACAGGAAAAGGACGTCACTCCCCAACGCGGGGGATGGGAGGTAGCCAGCCCAAATACGGTCGCAAACTTCACCGCGGTAGGCTACTATTTCGCCCGTCAACTTAAGGGCGAACTTGATGTACCGATCGGCCTGCTTGGCGCAAACTGGGGTGGCACCCGCATAGAGCCGTGGACGCCTCCCGCCGGTTTTAAATCCGTGCCCGCACTTAAGACTATTGCGGAGAACCTCAAAGACTATCCGAAAAAGGATAACAATGGCAAAGTTCATCACCAATCCGCGCTCGCGCTCTACAACGGCATGATCTCCCCACTGAAGCCGTATGGAATCCGTGGTGCTATCTGGTACCAGGGCGAGTCCAACAATGGCGAAGGCATGCTCTACTACGAGAAGAAAAAAGCCCTCGTAAACGGCTGGCGTAAGGTCTGGAAAAATAAAAAACTGCCTTTCTACTTTGTTCAACTCGCACCNTTCAAGTATGGCAACCGCAACCCACACGACCTCGCCGGTATCTGGCAGGCACAGTTGAGCGCACTCGAGATCCCGCATACTGGCATGGCCGTNACTACCGACATTGGTAACACCCGCGACATCCACCCGAAGAACAAACAAGAAGTCGGACGCCGCCTAGCCCTTTGGGCACTCGCCAAAAACTACGGCAAAAAAGACATCATTTACTCCGGTCCACTGTTTAAGTCTTTCAATAAAAAAAACCAAAGCATTATCGTTCAGTTCAACCACGACAAAGGACTCAAATCTAGCAATGACAAGCCGCTCACCCACTTTGAATTGCAGGGGTCGGACGGCAAATGGGTTCCGGCCGAAGCACACGTTCACGCAAGTGAATTGATCGTCACCAGTAAAACAGTGAGTAAACCCAAGAACATTCGTTTTGGCTGGAACCAAGAAGCAGAACCCAACCTTGTCAATGGCGCCGGCTTACCGGCTTCGCCGTTCACTTCAGAAAAGAGCAAGTAAGTAAGCGCTTGCCCAAGCTGCCATGGGCGCAGTCACAAACCATCTTCGCAGGGTCGGCGCCATCCTTAGCACGGCCCTGTTTCTTGCAACGACACTTGCACCCGGTCAAGCAAATCAAAACAACTCCCCAAACTTTAAAATCCGGGAAGGAAAAAACAATCGATTGCCTCGACTAAAGACCGCCCTACCAAAGTTTATTCAGATTTTCGGGTTATTCATCCAAGCTACAAGCAACGTGCCAGAAACCAAACTGCTTCATGCAGCTGATATCGCAGCGGATTTTTTGGACAACGACAGAGACGGAAAACCGGATAATCCGAAAGTAAACGATATGCTTTGGATCAAAAGATCAGCTGTCATCATGGGGTACAACGAACGCGAACTGGAACGTCTTTATGACCGGTACGGCAAGGTGTTCGACGCCTACACACTGCAGGGGTTGTACTCAACCGAGACAATACCCGATGGCGGACCTCATAACCCAAAATCTANCGAATTCGATGCCACAATTGANGAAATATTGCACATCATTACCTCCNCCGGATACGCTGAANTCTATCCCGACGTATTTGGGGAAAGGAAAGGCTCCGAACTCGCCAAAGCAATGGACATCGCACGCAGAGGTTACTTCCGAACCGTTCCTCGACGTTACCCTTCCGGAGCGTGGTACTCTTACGATGATAAAACCTGCAACTATGGCTGCCAAATTACCGAGTACTTTTACTGGGCGCTCACCAGCCTGCTAGATGGTCAAGATTTCAGAGATCGAGGGCGGGCAATCAGCCACGAGTGGAAGCTCAATACCCCCGAAAAACTCCAGAGCAAGGACAAGGCCGTCGTCAGAATTTTGACNAATCTAAATTATAAGCTCCCCACTCGATTACCTGATGGCAAATACCGCCGCCAGATCAAGCAAACTGCTATTCTGCCCGAAATAATTTCAGACNAAAATCGTTCAATGCTGACATCCAAGCTANCAAGCGACTCAACGGCCGTAGTTGAAAAATCCAACGACCTCCTGTCTTGGAGCGTGGCTCGANANATCCAACGATATACTGATTTTCTGGAGCAGCCCACCGAAACCGGATCAAGCCAAGTGCAGTTCTTTCGGCTTCGTTTCGATAATTAGCNACCGATNACGATGCGGCTATTTGATGCACACAATCATTTTCAGGATGACCGGTTTGACGGACGGCAGGAGGAGTTGATCGCGAACTGCACTGCAGTTGGTGTCTTCAGGATGGTTGTTAACGGTACCCGCGAGAGCGACTGGCCCGCGGTCTCCGCCTTGGCCAAGCGCTACGATTGTGTGATTCCTAGCTTCGGGCTGCACCCTTGGTTCATTCACGAGAGGTCGACGGCGTGGATGGCCAAACTCGAGCAGCAACTCGATNTTTGGCCAAGCGCGGTTGGTGAATTTGGACTCGACCGCTGGAAACCCGGCCTCGATTACGCCGAGCAGGAGGAAGTCTTCNCCGCCCAACTCCGCCTGGCAACCGATCTAAATCTCCCCGCCAGTATCCACTGCCTAAAGAGTTGGGTCCGACTACATGAGTTGATTCGGACTGGACCNCTGCCCCGACGCGGTTTTCTACTGCACAGCTACGGCGGGCCGTCGGAGATGGTCGAGCCNTTGGCCAGACTCGGCGCCTACTTTAGCTTTCCAGGTGCGTTTGCAGACAAACGTAAAACGCGTCAGCAAAACGCTTTCCGACAAATTCCAGCTGACCGGCTCCTCATCGAGACCGACGCCCCCGACCAACCACTACCGCACGATCGCGTGACACATCCGCTTAACCAAGAGATCAACCACCCGGCAAACATCGCCGCCGTGTACGAAGCCGCCGCCCAATTACTAGGCCAACCAACTAGCGACCTGGCCAACAGCGTTGAAGAAAATTTCATTCGGCTATTTGGTGACTAATCAACTGGCTCACGTGCAACGAGGTCACGTGCTTTCTGTATCAACCGCCAGTCCTCAATTAGATTGCCAAACTTAAAATCCGGCAAACCGCTCTGAGCTTGGCCCAGCAACTCACCAGGGCCGCGCTGGAGCAAATCCTCCTCGGCCAATGCAAACCCGTCCCCTTCTTTTTCCATCACCTCAAGACGGCGACGGCCGTCATCGGTGACATCGACAGCAACAAGNATGCAGTGCGACTCGTGCTCACCTCGTCCGATCCGCCCACGTAACTGGTGCAATTGGGCTAGACCAAACCGGTCGGCGTTTTCGACGAGCAGGATCGTCGCGTTGGGCATGTCGACACCAACCTCGATCACGCTTGTCGTGAGTAGCGCCTTGATTTTTCCAGTAAGAAAACCAGCCACGGCCTCCTCCTTTTCAGCTGGCTTGAGCCGGCCGTGCAACAGGCCGACAGCGTGTGGCGCTAAGTGTTTCTGTACCGTTTCGAACTCCTGATTGACTGCCTTGAGACTACCTCCGCCATCGTCATGCACNCGCGGATAAACAATATAAGCCTGCCGGCCCGCTGCCAGTTGGTCGCAGATAAAAGCCCATACCTTAGGCAGGCTTTCCGGCGTACGCACATATGTACGCACCCGACCGCGACCCGGCGGCATTTCGTCGATAACCGAACAGTCAAGGTCACCGTAAACAGTCAAGCCAAGGGTACGTGGGATCGGCGTTGCAGTCATCACTAGCACGTGCGGATACCGACCCTTGCGGACAAGCTTCTTTCGTTGNTCAACCCCAAACTTGTGCTGCTCGTCAATAATGNCTAGCCCGATTTTCTCGAGCACGAAACTATCCTCAACTAGCGCGTGAGTGCCGATGACCAGTGGGGGNAAGTTTCGGTTTCCCTCGNTTAATTCAACTTGAAGGTGGTCGCCCATCGTTTTTTTTGCGCCGGTCTGCAGGTGNACGGAAATGCCGAATGGCTCAAACCATTTACTGAAGACTCTATGATGTTGTTCAGCCAAGATCTCGGTTGGTGCGAGCAGAACCACGCTAAAGCCGCTCTCGATGGCTCGCAGCGCGGCACANGCNACGACGACTGTTTTGCCACATCCGACNTCTCCTTGCAGCAAGCGGCGCATCGGATATGGGCCTGCCATGTCGGCGTCAATATCGTCCCAAGCTCGCTGCTGCGCGGTAGTGAACACAAAACTAAGCGCGTCGAGAAATGGCTGAACAAAGCGGTCGTCCCCTGCACACAGCAANGCCTTGGCCTTACTCTGAAATGTCGTACGCCTCTCTCGAATTTGACGCTGGAATCGTATGAACTCCTCGAGCGCCAGCCGCTCGCGAGCCATCTCGGTTTGTTCNAAGTCGTCGGGGAAATGCACCAACTGGAAAGCCTCGGAAAGCGCCAGCCAATGACTGTCGTCGCAGGCGAGCAGACCGATATTCGTGTCCGGCACCAGCTCCGCAAATTGATCCACCGCCCGCCAAAGAACAGCCCGAAGCCACCGTTGCTTGATGCCGTCGGTCAACCGATACACTGGAACAATACGCTTGAGGTGAATAAACTCATCACCCTCCTCGGCTACCTCAGCCTCTGGATGATCCATCGTGCGCGGTTTTTCGGCTTTTAGTTTACCGTGTACATAAACGAAATCGCCAGTTTTGTAGTAGCGCTCCATGTACGGCATGTTCCACCAGCGGCAATGCAACCTCGCTGTCCCATCGTCAAGGATGAACTCGAAAAAGCTTTTGCCGCGTCGCATCCGCTTTACCCCAGCTGCAACAATTGTCCCGGCTACAGTGCCAACATCGCCCTTGACCAGTGCTCTAGCTTCGTACGGCTGATTGCGGTCCTCGTAACGCCNAGGGCTATGCCACAGGAGATCGCCGAATGTGTGGATGCCCAGCTTGGCCAAGCGCGAGGCACGCCCAACGCCAACACCAGGCAGTTCAGCCACCGACTGGCCAAGCAGGTCTGTCGCNATCCCAGACACTTAAGCAGTTGTAACGGCAAGACTGCATTAGGCCAAGCCGGCTATGGATTTGACCTTTCGTTTGTTCAAGCNAGCCCCTAAAATCNTACTCAGCAATGGCCACAGAGCAGCTTCCCGAACACGACCTGTTGTGNAATCAATACAGGCAGGTTTTTGTGGAGATGGATGACCTCTCACTTGCACGCTGGATGGCGCAAACTCTGGGCCAGTTCTCCGGTAAAGTCTGGCGTTTGTCCCATCCGCTAATGCTGTCTTACGAACTGGCAGCAGGCGTAGCGCATGATCGACAGATCTGGCTTAAAGGCATGGCAGTGATCCCCTCCGACTACATCTGTGCAGAGTGTTGCAGAGCACCGATACTGCCGATGCTCTCACGGGACGTACTCGACTCCGGATTAATCTGCAAACACTGCAACGAGACATGTGTCACATTCAAAAACCTACCGGCAGAATTGAAGCCGCGTATCGATGAGTGGGCAGCAAAGTACGTCGAAGTGCATGCCNTAGCCCATTTTGAANAAGACGGCATCAAATTGCCGCGTGACTACGATCAGATGCTCGATAAGGCAGCGCAAACTGCAGAAGGCTTTTTGGCAGATGCCGGCAACAATCTAGCCCCGGCACTGCTTGAGTTTTATCCAGCAGTGGTGTGGGAGGATCGGGATGAATGCCTTGATGTGAATTCCGAGGATATCGACGCCTGAAGCAGCTCAGAATCTGTCTTTTTGATCGGGGAACTTCACCTTGATTGCACTAACCAACCGCTGCTCATCCGCCGGCTCCATCTTCCGCCTCGGGATGCGCCTTCGCACGCCATCAAGCAGTTCCATCCAGTCCTCAAACGCCGGATCAGGGTAAGCCTCCCAACGTTCAAAGCGCCGTTCACGCCGGAAAAATTTCCAAACATTGCGCTCGTTACGGGCATAATACTCCATCCNCTCGCCNAACTCATCGCGGCGTTTCCAACTGATCTCACCTTTGGCACCCATCTCAGTCCGGCAAATTAACACCCGCGACCGCCATCGCCGCCATCCCCTCCCCACGGCCAATGAAACCTAGCAACTCGTTCGTAGTCGCTTTGATGCCGATTTGGTCGGGGGAGATGTACAAAGCCTGAGCAACCGCTATCTTCATCGCTGGTACATGCGGNAGGATCTTCGGAGCTTCAGCAATCAATGTGGCATCAATGTTCACAATTGCGCCTCCGATCTGGCCCACCAACTCGGCAGCTTTTGCCAAAAATAACCGACTAGACGCATCCTTCCACTGCGGATCATCGGGTGGAAAAATATTGCCAATATCACTGTGCCCTATCGCCCCAAGAACCGCATCACAAATCGCGTGCATTAGCACATCAGCATCAGAGTGCCCGTCAAGCCCCCTGTCGCAATCAATCTCCACACCACCGAGCCAAAGTGGCCGCCCCTCCACGAGGCGATGAACATCGTAACCGATTCCTGTATGAACCACGCGCGGATTATAGACATAAACCCCTTTTGGCCAAGCGCAAGAAACTTCACCATCTCGGATTCGATTTGTTTAATGACACCAGTTCATCTACTTCGCGGGAAAATCAATCGCGGATTACTCAGTCTGACCAAGAGCAAACATAGCGATACCGGCAGCGACGGATGCATTGAGCGAATTAACCCGGCCGCGCTGAGAGATGCCAACCACATCGGCTGCCATGTTCAGAATGAATTGACCAACCGATCGATCTTCACCGCCGATGACGAGCATTAGCTTATTCGGTTTGGACTGCGCTACACTCTCCAACGACGATCTTCCTGCTGCGTCCAGCGCCACGATGCGGTAACCTGCCTCGGCAGCTTTACGGGCGTAGCCGTTGGCTGAGTCGTCGCGGCATATTTTCATAAACTCAACCGCACCTGCGCTGACCTTCACCACCGAAGGGTACACTTCAGGCACTCCCTTTTTAGGGAGGCACACAGACGTGAACCCAAACACCTCGGCACTNCGCAGNATGGCACCGACGTTGTGCGGATCCTCAACATTATCGAGCAACAGCAAATACGGCGCACCGAGAAGATCTTCGAATGCCGAGTATGGGTAAGGTGATGTCTTAAGTACAACACCCTGGTGATCTCGGCTCCCGGAAAGCTGCATCAGACGTCCCTTATCGGTCCACTGTATCCCAATATCTTTGCGCTCTAATACTCCGAGCAGCTTTTTGACTCGAGGGTTATTACTAATACCTTGGTTGAGATGAGCCGAATAGACGCGTCGTTTCTCCGCCCGCAACACTTCAAAGGCAGGATTCAATCCGTACACATGTTCTCGACTCGGCTTGGCCATCGACGCAGCGAGTAACTTACGGGAGGCATCAATTGAAACCAAGCGCAGCATCATTTTTAGCTTCCGGACAGTTCAAAAGCACCGTTGACTTGGCCAAGCACATGAGTGGTGACGAACTTACAACCATTATCGACCAAATCTGGGTAGGTTTTACCAACGCGGTCAACCAAGTGGAGCATCCATGGCGATTCCCGGTATTAGGCACACAAGGTATCAACGGTCCTGACGTTCGCACGATGGTGTTGCGCTCTGTCAATGCTTCAATCCGAGAAATCACTGTGCAGACGGACATACGCTCAGCCAAAATTCCGGATCTGCGCAAAGATCCCAGGGTGGCATGGCATTTTTATGATGCGAAAAGCAAGGTACAGGTGCGCGCTCAAGGGAGAATGACGGTGCATCAAAACGACCAAATTGCCCGGGATGCCTGGTTCACCATACCGGAAGCAAATAAACGAAACTACAGCTCTATAATAGACCCCGGGACGCCCATTAATAACCGAGAGCTTGGTCAAGCGGTGTCCGGAAGCGACACTGATGCCCTAGAAAATTTCGCTGTACTTAGCACTGGGATCACATCGATCGATTGGCTACAACTGAGAAGTGAATATCATCAACGTGCGCTGTTCCAGTGGACCGGAAATGACTGGGACAGTACCTGGACGGTGCCTTAAATCTCGGCCGTTTCTTGCCATTTTGAACAATTGGACGATACTCCGTGCGTGAGCGGAAGCATCACCGATTTGACTAACGACCTGATTGCATCCTACGCCAAGGTGGGCGGCATCAACCACTTAGACGGCGGCAATTTACCGTCGAAGTTTGCCATCGCATCGATAACTACAGACTTGCTACGACTGCTGCTACCGGGGTTTTTTGACAAGAAACCAATTCAGACCGCAGAGTTGAAAGTCGAAATTTCCATGCTGATGGACCGTGTCAGCGGCCTAATAGAGGACGAGATTACCAAAAGCTTTGAATACAAGCCTCCAAGCGGCGATTCGACCAAGCCAAGACAGATGGCCCGCAATGTAACCGCTGATTTCCTAGGCAGCCTCCCCACCATCCGCGAACGGCTCAGAACCGACGTTGAAGCCGCTTATGCTGGCGATCCAGCAGCTCTAAGCCACGAGGAAATTGTCGTAGCGTATCCGTTTATTGAAACAATAGCGGTGCAGAGAATGGCCCACCAACTCTATGTGCATGATGTGGCGCTAATCCCTCGCATCATGGGCGAGTGGGCGCACGGCCGCACCGGAATTGACCTTCATCCCGGAGCCGTAATCGGATCACATTTTTTTATCGACCACGGCACAGGCACAGTAGTGGGCGAAACAACCCGAATTGGTGATCATGTGAAAATCTATCACGGTGTCACACTCGGAGCGAAGACGACCTCAAGGGTGGAAGAACTGAGTGGAACCAAGCGACATCCGACCATCGAAGATAATGTCACGATTTACCCAGGGGCAACTATCCTCGGTGGAGAAACGATCATAGGAGCTAACAGTACAATAGGAGGCAACGTGTTCCTCATCCAGAGTGTACCTGCCAACTCTCTCGTTACTGCTGAGGATGTCCGAGTCAATGTGATGAACAAGGCCGACCACTATGAAATCTAAGCCGGCGCACGCGGGCTTAAGGGTTGCCCGGCTGCTCCGCAGCACTAGCTTTTAATGCAGCGACAGCTTGAACCCACTTGTCATATGAACCAGCAATATCAGAGGTCTCAGCATCGCCTTCGTGAAACAAAATTCCGTATAGGAAGTTACGTCGCTCACCCTTTTTGAGTTTAAAATCGCCCACGCCCTTTTTCTTGCCTTCAAAATTGTGGATGCCAAAAGGGTTAGCAGCCACCAGTCCGTAGTCACGGGCATGCCACCACGTTGGGTGACGCAGATTGTCTGGATGATCAAAAATTGCAACGCCAACCGTATGCCCATCGATCTTTCCTGAATAGTCAACCCACTTGGCGCGCTTACCCCAAAGCTCCTTATCCCTATGCCCAGCACTGTTGACCGCTTTACCGTTGGCCGTAGTCACACCCCTGCCGTTAGTTAGGCGCAAATTCGGATGTGTGCGGATTCCCATGGTGCCCTCCTTTGTGTCCCCAAAAGTCACATCACCCTCCGAAGCGAAAAGAGTAACGCTATATGAGACAAATATACCATCGAAAGCCTTGTGAAAACTGATCGATGTCCGGTCGGTACAAATCACCTTACCATCCGGCCCGACCCAGTTGTTATTAGAGACAATCGAACCACGACTGCCACCGGTAGCACGCACTAAATCGGCAGGAATAATCTTTCCAGTATTTTTACCATTGTGCCAAAAACTGATGCCGTTGACCTCACCATGTGTAAACCACAATGAGGCATGGTGCACGTGATCCCGGGCCTCGCCCTCGACCTCCTTGAACGGATAGTGGCGCGTCATGCTGACACCATGCGGACCAATGATCGGATAAAGNACCGGCTTNTTGTATCCTTTTGGAATGTACTCTGTGAATAGTTTGCCATCAATCTCTACACGGTAGTTGTCACCGTTCTTTTTAACAGCAAAAGGCTCGTCCTGTGCTTTCAATCCCGATTGGCCAAGCGCCAACAACCCCGCGAAAACCAACAGTAAAAAACGTGAGTTCATCNAGAGAAAAAATAGTTTTGAAGCCGAACTCGGTCAACGCAAAAGCAATCGNCCATCGAAAGAANGANATCTAGANCTTGGCATACTAAGAGTCCNNAAGTTAAACTATGGCATGCCGGGATTCCTAAAATTTTTAGGTCTTTTCAACGCTGCCGTTTGGGTCGGTGGCTCGTTATTTTTCACTTTTCTCGCTGGACCTGCGTTTTTCTCGCCAGAAGTCAAATCGGTCAGCCCACCGCCGGCCAACGGCATCATCGCCCAAATGATGCTGNGTCGCTACTTCACACTGCACCTCCTTTGCGGAATCATNGCGATTGTNCATCTACTGGTCGAATGGCTTTANAGCNGTGGCGGATTTCCCAGANGGTCCATTGCATTCGTAGGTGTGCTGCTCATCCTCGCGCTCTTCNGCGGCAAATTCATCGGTCCTAGACTCACCATCTGGCACCANCAAAAACACCAGTTTCAGATCAANACCCAAGAAGACGNNATGCAAATCNAATCCAAGACCTATACGAAGGAAGTCCAGAAAACCGCCAAACGGCAATTCAGCATCTGGCACGGCATTTCCCAAACCTTAAACCTTATAATGCTCTTCATGCTAGTCTGGCGCTTTTGGATTCTAGCCCGCTCCTATTCACCTTCGNCCAAAACAAACGCGATCTCTTCTCCCTTTAGGGAGCAATCTACTCCTCGTTGAGTTTTAATAATTAAGCTTTACTCCACCGAGATGGCCTGCTTGATGCCGAATTTTTCAATGCGCTTGCGCAACGTGGCACGCGTGATACCAAGGAGCTTGGCGGCTCGAACCTGATTACCGTTAGTCTCACGCAGCGCATGGGCAATTAGTTCCCGCTCNACCGCAGGCAAAACGGCCAAATCTGGTTGCGTCTTGGCCCATTGAAACAGCGTTTCTGCAACCGTACCCAAGTTGCAGTTGACCTGCGGGAGGTCCTCTTGACCAAGTGCTCGACTAAAACCAACAGGAGGACTCGCCTCCGATCGAATCTCCACAGGCAAATCATCGATCCGAATAGCATCCCCCTTAGCCATTACAATGGTACGGCGGATGACATTCTCCAGTTCTCGGACATTACCGGGCCAAGCCTGCTGAACCAGTCGCTCTTGTGCATCCTCGAGTATCGACTTGGCCTTACGACCCTCGGCCCTTGCGATTGTCTGGAGAAAATAATCCACTAACAATGGGATATCCTCGCGGCGTTCGCGCAATGGAGGCAGNCTAACCTGNACGANATTGAGTCGATAGAACAGATCCTCACGAAATTCCCTATCAGCAACAGCCTTATCGAGCAACTTGTTAGTCGCAGCGATGATACGGACATCTACCTTGATCGACTGCTCACCCCCCACACGCTCTATGGTGCCGTTTTGTAGCACCCGCAAAATCTTCGCCTGCGTCGCGAGTGTCATATCCCCGATCTCGTCAAGGAACAGAGTACCTCGGTCGCACTGCTCAAACTTGCCTATGCGCTGTGAAGTTGCTCCGGTAAAGGCACCCTTCTCGTGCCCGAANAACTCACTCTCGAGCAGGTTCTCCGGGATCGCAGCACAGTTAATCGGGAGGTATGTTTTGTCGTTACGCTGGCTGTTATGATAGATCGCTCGTGCCACCAACTCCTTGCCCGTGCCACTCTCACCGGTAATTAAAGCAGTGGCATCCGAACCGGCCAACTGGCCAATCATTTTGAACACCTCTTGCATCGGCTGACTTCGCCCGACAATGCCTAGATCATAATCCTCCGACTCAAGGAGAGGCTCGCAAGCTACCACCTGCCGCATCTCCCGCGCTGCCTTCAATGCTTCGGCTACAGTTTCCTTTAGCTTTGGAACATCGAACGGTTTTAGAAGATAGTCGTATGCACCAAGCTTCATCGCCTCGATCGCAGTCTGCGTGGTGCCGAAGGCGGTCATCATGATTACCGGCAGTTTGGCGTCATCCTGCCGAATGCGGCGCAGTGTTTCCAAGCCGGTGATACCACCCATTCGAACATCCATCAGCACCAGATTCGGCTGAAAAGTCCGAATAACCTCAAGCCCCTCCTCACCGCTTGCAGCAGTCTCAAGATCAAGATGGGGAGATTCAAAGATGCGCTTGAATGAATAGCGCACATCATCCTCGTCATCGATAAGCAACAGTCTGTCCATTTCGCTACCCGAACCGTCTTGGGGAAGCATAGTTGCCCTAACCGATTTGCACAACCCGACAAGAAAAAGGTCGCCTTGTACATGCGTGAAATCTACGGTTAACCCGCACCATTTAAGACTATGAACCCCATGAACCGACGCCAATTCTTGACCAAAACAGCGACCACGGCAGCCGGAGTTGCCCTTCCCTGCCAAGCGATTGGCCTCCAACCCCGGCAGGAAATTATCGACCTGCACCAGCACACGAATTACAGCGGCCGGAACGATCAACGTTTACTGGGCCATCAAAAGGCTTTAGGCGTGAGTTGGACCGTGCTACTGCCAGCCGGCCGATTGTACGGGCTCGCGGCCAACTGCGGCGGCAACAAGTCAGTCCGAAAAATCGTAGTCAAAAACCCGCGCCACTACATTCATTTCGCAAATGAGATTGCCGACCATCCTGAGTGCGTCGAAACGATCGAAGCCTATTTGAAAAAAGGAGCATTGGGCATCGGAGAACAGAAGTTCCGGGTCGAATGTGATTCAAAGCACATCAGCCGAATCGCTGAACTTGCGGAAGAATACGATGTTCCGATACTGATGCACTTCGAACATGGCAACTACAACACAGGTATAAATCGATTCCACAAAATTCTCGAAAAACACTCCAAAGTGAACTTCATCGGCCATGCACAGACTTGGTGGGGCAATATCGATAAAAACCATGTCCAGACGGTGATGTATCCAAAGGGAAAAGTAACACCTTCAGGCATCAGCGACCGGCTACTACTCGATTACCCAAACATGTTCGGTGACCTGTCAGCCGGCTCCGGCCAAAATGCACTTATCCGGGATGAGGAACATGCGGTTGAGTTTATCAAACGCCACCAGGACAAACTGATTTTCGGGAGTGACTGCAACGACATCATCGGTCGCGGACCAAGTTGCATTGGAGCGCGTACGATCGAAATTATCCGACGTCTCATTCCAAATCGAAAAATCCAGGATAAACTATTCAGCGGTAACGCCCGCCGTATTATTCGAATCCCGAAGTAAAACTACGCTTTACTAAGTTCTACTAACAACTCGTTGGGACTTCCTGCAAAACCTTGATACAGTGAGGAATAGCTCCCTTAACAAAGCCGAGGCACTCGACGGCGCCCTTCGGTTTGCCGGGCAGGCAAATCACCAGCGTAGAGTCAACAATAACAGCTAGGTTGCGAGACAGAATGGCGTTTGGCGTTATTTTCATTGACTCGATTCGCATCACCTCTCCGAATCCCGGCAGCTCGCGAACCGCCATTTCACGGACTGCCTCCGGCGTGACATCACGCGATGCCACGCCAGTTCCTCCTGTGGTCAGGATCAATTGGCAGCCCTTGTTGACCTGCATCCGTAAGGCACGCTGAATATCTCGAATCTCGTCCGGAACAACATCCTCAGCCAGCACCTCCCATCCATAACACACAGCTGCATCCTTGAGCGCCGGACCGCCGGCATCTTCATAAACACCCTCTGTGGCACGATCGGACACAGAAATGATACCGACTTGAATATTCATAAGTCCCAGATCAATAGATAAGTTGAAACTCCGGCAACATCGCCACAGCCCAGAGCAGACCCTCAACCGATTCAACCAAATTTTCGCCGCTGGCCAAGTCATCAAGCATATCGGCCTCGGCTACAGTCGGACCCCGACCAAGCGCTAGTAGGAAGAGGCGCTTAACTAAGCGCTGTTTTTTGTTCGAACCATTGGACAAAACGACCGCCCCATCCTTTATAAGCTTCGAAATAACTTCTCCATTAGTTAGCGCCAGCGCCTGAAGCGTGGTAGCCACCGAAGGACGCTGAGTGGTCACTTGCTCGCGATTTGGCCGGCCAAGGGCCGTAGTCAACTCGGTCTTGTTTTGTAGTGACTCGCGAAATTTACCGCCAAAAGCCAAATCGGATCCTTTTACTTTCAACTCATTGGCAAGATTCCAAGGGTCCATATTTAGGCCGCCAAGCTCTGAAGCGAATGCCCATTTGGTGTCGTCGAATTTCAGCTTGTTCCATCCATTGATTTCCTCGTTGCTGACCTTCCAAGTTTTGTCCGAGATCACTTCCTTGATGCTTTCGTCCTCAAACTGAAATCTAATGCCAAGCCACAGTCCAGCCGGATTGACACCCTCACCAGAATTGTCAGCCCTAACAGTAACAACGTTTAGCCCTGCCTTAAACCGATCAGCTAGGTTGCGAAATTTCAACTCCTTCCAGTTTGTGCCAGCCATCCCGTTTCGATGATTCACGAGTAGAACAAACGAGTTGTCGGCCGAAACAATGACATCGGCTGTTTTGGGTTTACCTGGCAATTCGAAGGATTTTCGAAAATAAGCTGAACCCGGCTTAACGCCCTTGACGGCCTTAGACGTACTCCAAATCCACTTGGCTTCAGGCACATCAGTGTCCTTTTTCTTCTCGAGATTGGCCCCGTCGAACTTGATCTTCTTTGCTGGAGATTGTTTCCAGTTTCCCGTCAAGGTCGCAATCGCATCGACAAACTGCTCGGCCGACATACGCCGCACCAGCGGCCCTCGGAAGACAAACTCTTTCTCCGCCTGCTCGGAGCCGTTCACTGCCGGCAACTGATAAGCTAACGACGTCATAATCTGCTCCATGCTGAACTTTAGGTTGTAGTCGTTATCAACCAAATCGCTCGCTAGCAAATCCAGAAGGTCTGCGTTCCACGATTCGTTTTCCATTTCGTCGACCGGCTCCACCAGACCACGACCGAGAAAACTTGCCCAGAGCCGATTCACAATCGTGCGACTTAGACGACCGTTATTCGGGCTGGTCAAAGCCTCGGCCAATTGCCGGATGCGGGTAGCCTTGTCTGCCTTGGAATCAATTCCACCCAATTCAGGATGAATGAAACGAACGTCAGAAATCTTCCCGGTCGGCTTGTCGCACTCAACCATCTCGAGCGGCTTGTCCGCGTACACGCTCGCGAGCGCGTAGGCATCGGCCAGCGACCAGTCATTAATGAAGCTATCGTGACACGAAGCACACTTGAGATTCACGCCCATAAAAATCTGGGAAATGTGCTGGGCAGCCTGCATCTCCGGCTTCTGACTAGCGTTCACCACTCCACGCCAAATAATGCCCTTGGTGAATCCATGTGAGTGCTCATTGGGATTCACCAGTTCATATACGAATCGGTCATACGGTTTATTGTTGAAAAGTGAACCGTACAACCAACCGGTGATCTGCTTGCGGCCACCATCGATGTAGCCGGTGCCGGCGTAGTCATTGCGAAGGATGTCGTTCCAGAATGTCATCCAATGTTCGGCGTACGACTTGCGATCGTCGAGCAGTCGACGAACCAGCTTGCGGCGTTTNCCCTTGTTCGTGTTCGCCACGAACGCCTCAAGTTCCTCCAGCGGAGGAAGTAACCCGATCGTGTCGAGATAGACGCGCCGGGCAAAAATGCGATCTGAAACTACCGTATCGGTCTTAACGCTGTGCTTGGAAAAGTACGGTTTCAGTAGACGATCAATAGGATGATCGCCTTTCGGCCCGGGCAACTTNGGCCGATTTGGCTTAAGGTTCAGCACCGGCGCTTTAGCAAAATTCGCACCCTCCTCCCACTGAAGTCCCTGATCAATCCATGCGCGCANCAAGCCGACCTGCTCTGGCGTGAACTTCGAACCTTTCTGCGGCATCACGTTATCAGGGTCAATTCCTGAAACTAACTCAATAAGGTAACTTCCCGCACTGTTTCCGACCACTACTGTTGTGCCGGTATCACCNCCTGCCAATAACTGCTCGCGTGTCTCGAGACTGAACCCACCCTTGGCCTTACCTTTGCCGTGGCACTTCGTGCAACTTCTTTCAAGCAGCGGATAAATATCCTTAGAAAAACTGACCTTGCGATCTGCGGCCAGCGGCAGTTTCGCCTTTTGCTTTGAGNTCAACTCAGCCCGAACAACCACAGGCAACGCCAAAAGCAAACCAGTAAACGCAATGGTGACTCGATAAACGACTTTCAAGGTGCACGAAAGATAGAAGCCTAAATCCCGCCGGAAAAGGAAAATACACTAAGGTTGCCTAGTCAAAATCTCGTAAACTTTTAGGGGCAACTGACCCCCTAAACTATCGCTCACATTCCGAAAATCCGGACTCGNATCCAGTTGATTAGCCAAAAGCGACCCCGAGATGGCAATCGTATATTTGGCACCAGACCCCCTGTATGCATCAAGCTGACTGGTCAAGGCGTCACCATGCCACGGCTGGCCCAGGCTCCAGGCGACGTACAATCCCAACCGATGGCCTTCCGNTGAAAAAAACGTCGAGCCAACGATCGGCCCCACTGCNCCCGCCTTCTCCATCCGCTNAGCCAAGTCCTGCGCAATCATGCCAGCGCCAGGTTGAACCGGCTTCCGCAAAGCCAACGGAATCAAGAACAAGAACACGCAAACAAAAATGATTGGCTTTCGCTTGGTCAATATCGTCCCGGCTTGACCAAGCGCGAGGATGAGCAACAACGGAAGAAAAAGGTAAAAATAACGCTGATCCACCGGCATTACATAGACTGGCAGATAAACACCGCCGAGACAGATCATCGGGAGAAGCGACCAACGCCAACGATCNGCTAACCAATTTTTTGAACNGGGGNTTTTTGCNACCATCGNGGAAANAAAAATCAGAGTNCCTATGCCTATCCAACCAAGCAAAAAACCCACACCATCNAAGGCTGCCAAGAATTGAAACACCGTCTTAGTGTTTCGACCGATGAGTGAAAGTTGATGTGACAAGTTTTCACCGCTCGCGAATGGCGACCAGAATTCGTAATCCATACGGCTTGCGTCCTCCCACACCGTCAAGCGGCCAGACTCCGGCTGATAGATCGTACTGCCAAAGGGATGCGGCGCCGGCCGANCGTTCCCCGGCCCGACAATAGCATGGGCAATCGCGCCAGATGTTGAAATCGTCGGCTTGTCGTACTTCATTGACAACACAACCATCCACGGCAGAGCAACTAATATGAACAAACAAAGGGCTTGACCAAGTTGCCGCCAAGCCACTATTCGATTCTCCGCTTGGCAAAACCTCCAACACAGTGCAAGTAGCACACTAACCACCAAACCGACCGGCAAAGCCACCGCCTTGGCCAAGTACGCGACCCCCCACGTTGCGCCGGAGCCCAGCGCCCGACTGCCGCTCCTCAGCCAGTCCGGCAGCATTGCCTGCCCAAGCGCGAAGGCCATCAGCCCGCCGACCAAAAGATCTGGCGTCACGTGATCCGACATCCAGCTAGGAATTGTCAACGCCAGCACTACAGCTACTATCAACTCGTCTACTAATCCTAGCCCAACCGCACGAACCAAAAAAAGACTGCCGTGAAAAAAAACCCCACCGGAAATCAACATCGCCAATTTAGCAGCAAATAGCGTTTCGACTCCAAGCCACAGAAATGGCACCATAAGCCAACTCAACAGCGGCCCCCAATAGCCGTTCACAGCGAANTCTAAATTGCCCGTCGACCAATACTCGGCCACGCGCATGTACGCGATCGCATCGGTATTGAGCCGCGGCAGATTGTTGAGCATCGACACTAGCATAAGCACATACGCCACTATCCAGACCAGTCGCATCCAAANACGNAGCTTCGACTCTGGCCATTCGAACAGTTGCTTTGTGTTTTTTGGGCTCAATAGCTAGGTGGTCTTTCTGAAAACAAACAGGTTATTCAATCCGAATTGAAATGACTTGTGGAGGACACGTTGAAAACCGACCGACTCAAACAACGGCACGACCTCGCTCGGGTCAAAACCGTGGTGTTCCTCCAGCGCCATCCCGTCGACCAGTCGAAAAAAACGCAGCGCCGCCAAAATAGCGTCCACCCTCGGCGATGGAACCGTGAGCACCACCACCCCACTCTCGCCTAGTCGGGCCTCGCATGCCCTCACCCAGTCAAGCTTTTGCCCCTCCGGCACATGCTCCAGCACGGCTAACATCGTGATCGCATCGAATAGCTCGCCATTCGGCAAAGCATCAGGAAACTTGCCTGCCACAAATTCAAATCCTGTAACTTCAGTGGGAATGACCAATCGGAAATCAATTCCGACTCCGGCTACTCCGCGGCTGGCCAAACTGCGGCAAAGTGCTCCGTCACCGCAACCAACATCTAACACACAACCGACCCCGCCTAAGTGCACTAGTGCCTCTCGAATCCGCCAGTCACGGATCAGGCGATCGAGCCATTTCACTCGTCGCCTCCCTTACGTTTCAGTCCCAGCACGCTTAGGAAGAAACTGGCCAAAACAATTTGAAAACCAAGTGCTATGGCTAAGATAGCGGGAATAACCTGTCGCAAGACTTCCGATGGATTCAGGTTGCCAAAATCCACCTCGCTCCAACCTAGCGTTGCCACGATCGAAACGGCCAAGCCCAGTACTATCAACACCCCACCCAAGACAAGGCCGGTCTCCAACGTCACATAACGATACAGTTTATTCAGAACGCAACTTTTCGGACCAAGGCCCTGCGTGCCGACGAACGTTCGTGTGAACACAGCAAACAAAACCGATTGAAAACCGAGCAACACCGCAAGCGAGGAATAAGCAAGCGTGTTCACATCAAACGTTGCGCCCCCCAGTTGGCGAGCCTCCGGCAAAAGCCATCCCCCCACACTCAAACCGACGATCATTAGAAAAAGGCCAGGATAAAAAAACAGCCAAACCGGACTGAACAACAGCATGAAACGTAGGTGTCGCCAGCCATCGCGCCAGCTCCGCAAGTGCGGTGGCCGACCCCGTCCGTCCGGCGAAAGCGTAGTTGGCACCTCAATGATGCGCATGCCAAGCAAGGTCGCTTTGACCACCATTTCGCTGGCAAACTCCATGCCCGTAGTTTGCAATTTCATCCGCTCGAATGCCTCGCGACTGAAACCACGGAGACCGCAATGAAAGTCGCCCACGGGGCAACGAAAAAACAACCGGCCCAGTCCGCTTAACACCGGATTTCCCAAATAACGGTGCAGCGGCGGCATCGCCCCCGGCGCAATTCCGCCTTGAAAACGGTTACCCATCACCAGTTCGTTACCCTCCCGCAGTTTTTCAAGGAACGGCATCAGCATAGAAAAATCGTAGCTGTCGTCCGCATCCCCCATGATTACATATCGTCCACGTGCTGCTTCAACGCCCCCCATCAATGCATTCCCATAACCCTTGGCAGCGACCGCAACCACCCTTGCCCCCTCCTCTTCTGCAATGGANTTAGAGCAGTCTGTACTTCCGTTGTCAGCCACAACGACTTCTCCNATAATGCCATTTTCTGACAAGCAGCCAAGCGCCTTCCGGATACATACTGCCAGCGTATCGGCCTCGTTCAAGCAGGGCATGACTACGGTAACCTCGGGGCGGTCACTGGGCGCTTTCTGGAACATAACTCGCGTTTGAGCAAAAGATGCCCAAAATTCAGCGATACGACAATGGGCTAATGGTAGGTATTTTTNTGACCAGCTTCATTGACTTTNNTCTGGATTCTGAGAANATAATTTTCGTGCNTANTGAGCTTAGAGAAAAAGCAAAGAGCAAATTCTTTGAATTNCTTGATAAAAAGAATCTCCGAATTACTGAACAGCGCCGACTGATCATCGATATTGTATTTGACACCGAGGAACATTTCACGGCCGAACAACTACTCGATTGGGCGCGTGAACGGGACAATTCCGTCTCCCGCGCNACNGTATATCGCACNCTNCCNCTNCTCACTGAAAGCAATCTTGTCCACGAGATGGATTTTGGGAAACCGTACAAGTTTTACGACCCCAATTACTCAGATANTCCGAACCACAATCACCTCATCTGTGAAGACTGCGAAAAAATTGTTGAGTTTGACAGCGAGCGAATCGAGAAAATTGAGAATGAGATTGGAGGCAAGTTGGGTTTCACCGTAAAATCNCAAAACCTTCAGCTCACCGCCTCTTGCGATACGCTTAAACGAGAGGGTGCTTGCGATAAAAAAGAGTGTCACTAGTCAATACGACTTAAACTTCAATCGATGATCAACCCTTTCCTGCTGATGGCGCTCGAGTGGAGGCAACTCACAGAGCGTGGGCGAACCACTTTCATCAAGTAATGTCTTGGCCTGATCTTGCAACTGCGACCATCGACGCCAATCCAGATCAGGTGCGTAAGTGATCTGGCGAAGAATACTGCGCCACTCAATAATCGCACGGTCGATATCACCCGCACCAAGTAGATCCCCAACCCAGTTAGCCTTATCGCCGGGATTGGCGTGCANAGCCGCCACAACCTTTTCGGCACCTGCACCGTAACGCAACGGCAGTCCCGCATCTAGATAACCCGAAACCGTCACTTCGCCGTACCGCTCGCGGCTGGCAACCGGTATTCGCCCTTTCCAACGATCCTCCTCGCTGCTAAACCGATAGCCGGCATCTAGATTTGCCAACTCGAAAACCAGTTCATCTATCGGCAGTGAATTATCCTCTAGCGCTGCCGCAATACCCAAGCCATAGCTCTTCGAAAAAAAACTGACAATCCGNCCACGTCTTGTTGGACGNCCACCCTCCTCAACNAGACCNAGNCGTTTCCANAGTAGTGCCACACCTGTANCCGGTCGGAGTTCACGGCATCGTTCGTACAGCCNACNCCCTGCGCAGGTTGGNTTAGNCACCTGCCGTTCAGTCGGTCTCCAAAGAGCGACGCCATGTGAATCAACATGAGCNGGGACAGCGAACTGCCCCAATCTGATATGAACCAATANACGGTTTCCATCCCTTAAGAACCTTTCAACAGGCATGTTNCCAACCNCCAGNTTTTCCTCGAGAAGCGGCTGAATTTTCTTTTGCCACAACTTAAGCGGCACCACACGTTTCCTCCAACCGGTTAAACGCCGCACCCACTTGGCCATGTCGAGCCGATCATTGTTTAGCTCGTCTGCCACTTTCTGTTCACGAACATACGCTTGACCATCTGGAAGCTTTACCAATTCGCCTGCACCTGTTCTTTTTAGTACCTCCGGCACCAATAGAGCCGAACTCAGTAAAGGTACTTGGCCAAACTGAGATTCATTATGCGCCAGCCCTTTGCCATTTGACTTTGCAGGGACAAAAACTTCATCTAGCGGTATCGGCTTTGCTACAGGCCAAGATTCCCATTCACCTTGGCTGTTTTGCATTTCGCGGACTTGGCGGCGGGATTTACGGGCACGCTCGGAGTCGGTGCCTAGTTTACACGGTGCATCCGGATGCTGCATAACGAACTCCATTCCAAGAGAGATCGACTGTGTGCTAAACAGTCGCTGCTGTACGCGTACCGCCTCGACATAAGGATCGCGCCCCTGCTCCACTGCACCGTGCATCAGTCCTAGCAGCGATGCCCAGTCCACAAGCCCATTACGAGAAAGAAGGCAGGGGTAACCGTCGCGGATCCGAATTTCGTTTCGCGATACCAAGCCATAGCCAACCTCATCGATGCCGCGCCGACCGGCCCTACCAAACATCTGGTGAATCTCATCAGACCTGATCGGCACCTCCAAATGATCCNTCCTGTACGAGTCGGCAGCCAAAGCCACGCTNCGCAAGGAGAAGTTAATACCGGNGGCNAGACCCATCGTGGCCACAACAACTCGNAGCTGACCCGCCTTGGCCAAAGGCTCAATNACACCTGCTCGAGCACCGTAGCTCAATCCGCTGTGATGAAAGGCAACACGAGCCTGTANCATTCGAGCTAAGCGTTCTCCTAGGAGNTCTCGTTGATCGGCGNTCAACTGAAGCGGGTCNTGGTTAGGTAGGTTTCGGGCAATGTCTGCCGCGAGCGCCTCGGCAGCACGTCTACGTGGCGCAAAAACNAGCATCGGACCAAGACCCTCTGCCAGNGCCTTGGCCGCGAAACGGGGCCAATAGCCACGAATCTCAGACGGCACATTGTAATTTAGCATGCCAGCATAAACCTCCTCAAGAGGCACAGGCCTGTCATCGTGCCAAACCCACTCGGCAGNACGGCCCAACCGCTTTAACCAAGCAACAATATGACGAGGATTAGCCACGCTGCCACTGAGCAGCAGCAACTGGGTTTGAGCCGGAGCCATGGCAATGGCTATTTCATAATTAAGTCCACGCTCAGAATCGCCAAGCATTTGGTATTCATCAATCACCAGTAGCTTGGGACCATCACCATTTATTAGCCGGTTTTTCTGCGTCTCAAGAGTGGCGACAATGACCGGTGCCTCGAGGTTTTCTGACAAGTCGCCAGTAGCGATACCAACGTTCCAGCCGCGCGAACGCCACTCAGCCAGTTTGTCATTGGCCAAAGCACGAGTTGGCACCGTATAGATAGCCTGTCCCGGATTGCGGCCTTCCTTGGACCATAACTCAAAAATGAATGTTTTGCCGGCGCCGGTAGCCGCATGGACAACAACATCGCTACCTGCCCGCAGATGCTGCACAGCCTCCTGCTGCCACAAGTCCGGCACAACCAACTGATCCAAAGCGGAAAAACGGTTCAGTTGCGACCCAAAATCCGGCATAAGGCAGAATTACCAAACGTAGAAGAAAAAACGAGTATTAGACCGAAAATAAGGAACATACTCCGTTCACTACAGTTTGGCATGACCCCTGCTAAGTCTGCTAGTGAGTTCGTGTGAGATAACACGAAGTCAATTGTTCTTTGTTATTTAGTTCAGGACACACCGAAATTCAGCAGGCACGAACACTGAATTTCGCGATGAATTCGGGCATCTATGTGCACGAATCTTGAACAGATTTGCGGAATCGGACAAACGAGCCGGATTACCGCAATCCATTGGTCGGTCTCCCTTTTAGGTTAAAGACAAGTCCATAACCTAAGCTGCACACAAAGGGCCATCACATAGATGCCCCAACCCCTTGGGAGACCGACCTTCTAATTTCATTCTTTAGAAAAGCAATAGGGCAGCGCCGAAACGCTGCCCCATGCTGCACGAGGATTGGATCGCCGTCCTCCCGTACGGGAAGATGATCCTGCCCCAATTCGTTTAACCAATGAGTTGAAGTGCCATTGAAGGAAGCATGTTAGCTTGCCCCAACATAGCCGTGCCGCTTTGAACCAAGATATTGTACCTTGCGAATTCTGTGGCTTCTTGTGCCACATCAATGTCCTTAATCCGGCTATTTGCAGCCGACAAGTTCTCATTCAGAATCGTGACCTGGTCATCGGTCATGTTTAATCGCTGAATATTCGCGCCCACGTTTGCACGCATATCAGCCAATGCCTGAATGGCTGTCTGTATATTGAGCAAGGCTGTTGCTGCGCTCGTAGAGGTGTTAATTGCAGAAGTGCTAGAGTTGTAAATCTCCTCCAATCCTATGCCAATTCCACTAGTCGCCATGTCAATTGCTGCCATCGCGAATGACGCTGCATTACTATCAATCGTGACTGTTTCACCAGTAGCAGCGAATAGAGACACAGAGTTGTATGTCTTTTGCCCGATATCACTGATGTAGTTCTGCAACTGTTCAAACTCAACGTTATAATTGGACCGATCCGTGTTGGTTTTCGTAATGTCCTGAGCAAGCACTGATAATTCACTCATACGGTCAAGTGAAGCCTGCACTTTCTGTAGGAACCCATCCTGCGTCTGTGTAAAGGAAACAGCATTTCCTAAGTTAGACTTAACAGCGGAATTTCGATTTATTTGCGCCTCGAAGCGCATACTCTGCGCCAAACCAGCTGCATCATCTTCCGGTGATACAATCTTTGAACCCGAAGATAAACGGGCCAATGATTTGCCCAGTTGTGTAGTAGACCATGCCAAACTTCGGGCCGAAGCCATGGCAGCGGTATTGGTATTAATAACCATAAGACAATTCCTTTCGTCTTTAATAGGTTAAACAACGACATCCGTGTCGTCGGGCATGGTTTATGATAGGTCATGCCAAACCCTTTGAGGAATCGTTCCTCACGCAACTGCATGAAGTATCGACAATTCTACCAATCCCTTTAGACTTTTTTTTAGGATAATAAAGAAACTTACACCACTAAAACGTCAGTTATTCAGCGGCTGGGAACTGCGCAAATAGGCCAATAAATCCCGAATTTGCCCGTCATTGTAGCCTGTCAACAGTCCAGACGGCATCAGCGAAACGCCCTGTGCTTTCATCTCGCGAATTCCCTTCCGATCAAAATTCATATCCTGCCCATCAAGACCCCTTAGCACAACTGAATAGCTGTTATGCTCAACGAGAAAACCAGTTGCCACACGCCCGTCATTCGTTTTCACCAGAAAGTTTTCATAACCTTCCCGAATTTCCGCACTAGGATTGATGATACTCAATAGCATCGTGTCCAAGTCGTCGCGCTGATAAACCGTAAGGTCAGGCCCAATCATCCCGCCTTCATTAAATAATCTATGGCACGCCCCACAACTTGTAATATATAGTTTTTTTCCCTCATATGGGCTACCGGGTTTTGCATTAACAACCTTGGCCAATCGCTGGATTTCTTTTTCCATCCGGACGCTATCCATCTCCGAACCAGCAAAATGCTTCGCCAAAAGTTGTTTAACTTGGATATCCTTGTAAGAACGCAACAGACTGACAACTTCCGCAGAAATCAGGCTTGCAGCCAAGTCCCCGTTATCTACTAGCCGCAGCAACTCAAATGCCCAATCCGACCGACCAGCGAGCAATGTACCAGCAATTTTTCGCAAGCCACCCGACATTTCACTAAACACAGCAAGTACTGCATTATAAATTCGTTCATCGTTGTATGGTTTAAGGGCACCTAGGGCAGCACGCCTTAAATCATCGCCGGGCTCGCTCTTTACAATGCCAAGCAAAACAGGAATTGCCCGCGCGTTTGGCACCTGACCGATGATCTCTATATACTGCAGGCGNATAAGTTTGTCAGACTTTGGATCTGCAATTACACGCAGCGCTTCTTCAAGTGCCTTGACTTCTCCCCTTCGAAGTTCCAACACCACAGAACCTCCACCGTACTGAGCCATCGCCCTCATTAATCGCTCCGGTAAATCCGCCATCGAACGCCCCTTGTAAGCGTGCTCGAAGCCACTCATCAATATCGCTGCCGAATCGGCATCGGGTGCCAGTTCAAACAATCGCGCTACCGACAACAAATCTTTCTGCATTCCGGCCTTGGCAAACCTGCGAATGAGCCGACCCAGTAAGTGCTCTCGCACAAGCGACTTTTGCCATATTGACTTTTCTTCAAAAAAATCGAGGACAATGACCGCATTTTGTTTTAGCTTCGACTCAAGCGCCCACCACACCATGAGCGGCTGATAAATATCCCCGGAATCCTCATCATGTTCCATCAATAACCGAATAATTGGAAGTGCCTGATTAGCAGGTAGTCGTTTAGATGTTGCTGCGAGTTGGCTCCGCACCTCAACATGAGGTTCGAGCTTGGCCAAGCGAGCCAGACGCTTGGCCAACGGCTCCGTCACCAAGCNTTCATCCCCCAATAAGCGAACCGTCCATCCCCTCACATAAGGGTCAATATGTTTCAGGGTTTCCATGGCAAAGTCCGGGTTGAATCCACCAGACAAGTTTACCGCCCAGAACGCCTCCAATGCCGCTTGNCCAATTGATTCGGCTAGCAATTCTTTTAATTTCGGCAGTATCGAGATATCCTTACGGTCTCCCAACAGTCGAAGCGCGGTCTGACGATGCCACTTATCCTTGCGTTGCAAAATTTCTACCAACTCTAACGAAGTGCACTTTGCCAAGTTAAAGGATTGCAAATTTCCAGCACTCTTGGCCCGCAAACGGTATACACGACCATTTTGGGGATCAATCCGACCCTCGTGATTACGATAATGATTCACCTGTGAATCATACCAATCGCATACGTACACCGCACCATCTGGCCCAGCCTTGATGTCGACCGGCCGAAACCAATTGTCACTTGTCTTGATTGGGTGACCGATGTCCTTTGTCTTAAACGACGATCCTATCGGGGTTCGATTACTCATAACCACTCTTCCTTGTATTGGCTCCACACCAAGAATTCTGCCAAGATATTTTTCAGGCAAACCATCCCCTTCGTAGACGATAAAGTTGTGAGTAAAACGTGGAACTTTGTTGTGCGGCATCGCACTAAAATAACCAAAAGCATAAGGGTTACTCAGCGATCCGTGCTTGCTAAAACCTTTTCTCAAATAGCCGCCCTGCACATAATGAAACCCTCTTGTATCTCCACCGTTATGGCCGGAGTAAATTCGACCCTGCGCGTCAATCTCCACTCCAAAAGCATTGCCGCCACCTTCCGCGAAAACCTCGTATCTGCGCGACTCCGGATGGTACCTCCAGATATTTTGGCCCATAGAAAAAATCTCGTTTTTGTCAAAGCCAGGGCGGATTACCTTAGCTGTCACCGTGCTCCCTTGCGCAGCGTAAAGCCAGCCATCCGGCCCCCAACGCAAACTGTTGACCACCGAGTGCGTGTCCTCCAAACCAAACCCGGCCAAGTGCACCACCGGGTCACCGTCAGGGATATCATCGCGGTTTTTATCCGGATAAAAAAGTAAGTAAGGAGGATTCAACACCCACACTCCACCGCGTCCGTGGGCCAATGAAGTGGCAATGTTCAACCCATCGACAAAAGTCTTGTGCCAATCATATANACCATCACCGTCGGTGTCTTCGTGAATGGTAATTTTGTCACGACCACGAATGTGATTAGGAGGTGGTGGTGGCACCTTGTCGTAGACGGCCCTCCAATAGTTGTCCCGGCTAGTCATTTTAAGGCCAGCTGGGTGCGGGTATTGCTGATACTGGACGACCCACATACGACCACGCTCGTCGAAGTTCAGAAAAACCGGCTGCTTGACCAACGGCTCGGCCAGTACTTGATCGATTTCGAGGTCTTCAAAAACGGAGAACTTATCGAGCGACTCAGCNGGGGAAAGCGGTCCGGCGTTCACTTGAAAAAGGGCGACTGAAAAAGCAAAAAAAGAGGCTAACAATCTCATCTCAAAGNGGTAGAACAGAAGCAAAATAGAGGTTAAAAGTCTTCAGGTAAAGCGAAGTGATAATTCTCAGTTAAGTAAAATAACGAAACTATNCGCCAAAANGTGANACCGATAGAAGATAACCAGTTACTTCTCCCTGCCGTAGGCCTCGGCCAAGAGAGTAACGGGATGCGTGACGCGGATATTTGATTTACATTTGGCCAAGCCATTAGTGATATGCAGAGAGCAACCAGGGTTACCCATTGCAACAACCTCCGCTCCAGTTGAACGGATTTGACGAACCTTGCGATCGAGCAGCTTGTTGGCCATCTCCGGTTGAGTGATGTTATAAATCCCAGCACTACCGCAACACCATAAACTCTCGGGTAACTCTCTTAGCTCCAGTCCAGAGATCGCCCTAAGGAGCTGCCTCGGCTGTGCTGTGATCTTTTGGCCATGGCACAGGTGGCAGGCTTCGTGGTAGGTAACCTTTTGCGCTTGACCAGAGGCGACACCAATCGGTTTTCGCACACCAATCTCCGCCAACCACTCATGAATATCTTTCAATTTAGCGTCCCACTGTTTGGCTAAGCAATTGTACTTTTCGTCGTTCTTAAGCAGACTATGGTAATGTTTAAGATGCGAGCCGCAACCGGCCGCGTTGCTGATAATGGCGTCAAATTCACTCGGCGAAATCAGGTCAATCATTCCTCGTGCCTGCTGCTGTGCGATCGTCCATTCGCCATTGTGCGCATGCAGCGATCCACAACAACCCTGGTTGCGCGGTGTGTAAACATCGCAGCCATTCTCGGCCAGCACTGTTACTGTGTCTCGATTAACATCGCTAAAAATCAAATCCTGTGCGCAGCCGGTGAGCATCGCGACACGGTACCTTTTATGGCCTATGGCCGGAGTCTCGAGTCGGATGAGTTCATCAGAAAACTGTGACTGTATTTTAGGAGTCATCGCCTCGAGTTCACCGATCCGCTTAGGAAACAGTTTTAATATGCAACTGCGATGCACAAGAGACTGCAAACCAAGCGTTTTATACAGCCGGATCATTCGACCAAGCCACTTAAGGCGAGAATGGCGTGTAAAAAGCCACTTGAGCAAAGCACGACGAATAAACCTGCGCCAAACAGAGTCGATGACCTTACTTTCCTCTACCTCAGCACGGGCATGCTCGAACAACCCGGCGTAGTTAACCCCGGCCGGACAAGCAGTCATACAGGCTAAGCAGCCGAGGCAAAAATACATTTCTTCGGCAAATGTTTTCGTGGCCTTGAGGTCACCATCAGCAATAGAACGCATAAGCGCTATACGACCACGAGGACTATTACGCTCGAGCTTGGTCTCGTCGTATGTCGGGCAACTGGGCAGGCACATTCCACAGTGCATGCATTGTTGGACGACAGAGTAGTCGAGGTCTTTCAATCGTGAAACTTGCAGATCACCGGCCGACATCGGTGCGACAACATACTGCGCTTGGCCAAGCAGAGTCGAGAGATGAACGATACGATAGGTTGAAAAGCGCCCTGTTTTATGGCTTGATCCCGTTTTGTAGCCGTTAACTAAGCCTTTTGAGATGAAATCGAATTGGATTAAGTCGACCCTGACTGCTGCTGGCGCCTTGTCGTTGGTAACGAATCTTTCCGCACAACGCCATGGTCCAGCTGCCGCCGCTGAGCAGGCCAAGCAACTCACCCCTCACCCAGAACTCGAAGCCACGCTGTTTGCCTCCGAGCCGATGCTTGTCAACCCTGCCAACATGGACATCGATGCCGAAGGCCGCGTATGGGTAACAGAAGGTGTTAACTACCGCCTCTTCAAGCCCTGGGGCAAAATTCAGCCTGAAGGCGATCGAATCCGCATCCTTGAGGACACCGATGGCGACGGCAAAGCCGATATAGCAAAAACCTTTTATCAGGGCAATGATGTCAACGCCGCGTTGGGAATCTGCGTGCTCGGGACCAGAGTGATCGTTTCCTGCTCCCCAAAGATCCTAGTCTTCACCGACGAGAACGGTGACGACAAGGCGGATGGGCCTCCCAAAGTGGTATTCAACGGCATCGGCGGTGTTGATCACGATCACGGAGCACATGCATTCGTCTTTGGCCCAGATGGCAAGCTGTATTTCAATATCGGTAATGACGGCCGCCGACTAAAGACACCGGATAGCAAAAAATTCATCGTCGACAAGGCCGGCAACGAAATCGACGGTCGCGGCAAGCCCTACAGGCATGGTCTCGTGTTTCGCTGCAATCTCGACATGACCGAGGTCGAGACATTGGGCTTCAACTTCCGCAACAACTATGAGGTCACAGTTGACTCATTCGGCACTATCTGGCAGTCAGACAACGACGATGACGGCAACCGCGGTGTACGTATCAACTACGTAATGGAGTTTGGCAACTACGGCTATACCGACGAACTCACCGGACGCGGCTGGCGCACTAAGCGCACAAACCAGGAAGCCGACGTTCCTTCACGCCACTGGCACCAAAACGACCCGGGTGTAATCCCGAACCTCATCCAGACCGGACAGGGTTCACCGACCGGAATCGCGATCTACGAGGGCAAACTACTGCCTTCAGTTTTTCAGGGACAAATGATGCACTGCGATGCTGGCCCGCGCGTGGTAAGAGCCTACCCCGTCAAGCGAAGCGGCGCCGGCTACACCGGTGAAACCGTCAACATGCTTCAGAGCAAGGATCCGTGGTACCGCCCATCCGACGTCTGCACCGCCCCNGACGGATCGGTGTTCGTTGCCGACTGGCATGACGGACACGTTGGCGGTCACCACATGACCGACCACAAAAAGGGGCAAATGACCGGCCGAATTTATCGCCTTACCCCAAAAGGCAAGTCTAAGGCATACAAGATTGCCAAGAACCGGACCGCTANTTCGATGCTCTCCTCGCCTAACATGGCCGAGCGATACATTGCCTGGCANCAACTACANAAGGTCGGTGCCGAGGCCGAGGGAACACTGCTTGAGCTTTGGAAGAACGATGACCAACGCATTCGCGCCCGCGCTCTTCACCTGCTTGCCCGTATTAAGGGCGCCGAAAAAAAATACATTAACCTGGCCTTGGCAGACAANAATTCGGATATACGNATCACCGGCATACGCATCGCCCGCGAGCGGGAGTTAGACATAATTCCATTCGTGAAAAAGATGGTTAACGACAAAGACGCCGGCGTCAGACGCGCGTGTGCCATTGCCCTGCGCCACAATCAGTCACCGGAAGCNCCAGCCCTTTGGACCAAGCTCGCGCAACAGCACGATGGCAAGGANCGTTGGTATCTCGAAGCACTCGGAATCGCACTAGATAAACAGCAGGACAAATTCTTCAGNGCATGGCTAGAGACCGTTGGCAGTGACTGGGACACCCCAACAGGACGCGACATCGTCTGGCGTTCACGCTCCAAAAAAACCTCAGAACTATTGGTCAAAATTCTTCTCAACGAGAAAACGAAAGAAGAGGAGAAACCGCGCTATATTCGTGCACTGGATTTTCAATCCGGCCCCGAAAAAGACGCCGCATTGATCAAACTGATCGGNGCAGGAAGTTAAGTCTCCCCCGCTGCCTCGGCAGCGATTAGANACTCAATAAATGGAAGGTCATCCGGTGTTGTAGCCTTCGGATTAGGTTGATTGCACTCGATTAATTTCACCGATTGGCCAATCACCTCGCAAGCGGCAGTGTCATCGGTGATTGGCACCCCCTCGTCGTGCACCTTTGCCAGTGCTGCCAAGATCACTTCCCGCCTAAATACCTGCGGCGTCTGCACGGCCCACAGATTTTGACGGTCAACAGTCTCAAGAACCTGAGCTTGGTCATTGCTGCGTTTGAGCGTATCGGACACCCGCTTAGCCAGAACTGCTGCACCCATTTCCCGGGCAGCCTCAATCGCCTCGGCTACCAAAGCAAGCGGTGAGCACGGCCTCGCGCCATCTTGAATCGCAACCACCTCGGATGATTCGTCGCTAGCACTCACGCCATTCGAAACTGAATACTGCCGCTCTGCACCGCCCTCAATAATACGCCACGGCTTGGTCACGTAAATGCGCTTGGCCAAGTCCTCGAATAATGAACGGGATTCACTACGAGTTACGATGATGATCTCACTTGCCATATNGAACTGGTCAAAACGGCGCCATGTGTGGCCAACCAACGGTAGNCCAGCCACNTCTAGAAACAACTTGTCCCCCTGCCCCATCCGCATACCCCGGCCGGCGGCGGCGATGATGATGGACACNCCTGACATGTTCCCGATCTATGCGATCAAGTCGTATGCCACATGACCATGAACATCGGTCAGGCGCATCTCACGCCCATCGAAGAAGTAGGTCATTTTTTTGTGATCCATCCCAAGCAGATGGAGCATGGTCGCATGCATGTCGTGGATATCGAGCTTGTTCTCCACAGCGCGATAGCCGAACTCGTCCGTGGCGCCATAGGTGATGCCTGGCTTGATACCGCCACCAGCCATCCAAATGGTAAAGCCAAACGGATTGTGATCGCGGCCGTTGGTGCCCTGCGCGAACGGCGTACGGCCAAATTCACCGGACCAGACAACAAGCGTATCGTTAAGCATGCCGCGTGATTTCAGATCACGCAGCAAACCGGCAATCGGCTGGTCAGTCGCCCGGGAATTGTCACCGTGGTTTTTCTGCAGACCACCGTGGGCATCCCAACGGTCATTGCCGCTAATCCTCGGACAGGTCAACTCAATGAATCGTACGCCCTTCTCCACCAACCGGCGCGCGATTAGACATTGCATGCCGAATGTTCGAGTCGGCTCGTACTTAGACTCGAGACCGTAAAGTTTTTGCGTCGCCTTCGTCTCCCCCTTGACATCAATCAACTCCGGCACGGCCGCCTGCATCCGGTAAGCCATTTCGTAATTCGCAATTGCCGACTCCAGTTCATCCACTCTCCCCATCCGATCGAGCACGCCCTGGTCGAGTTTGTTCAACAAACCCAGCTTGGCCTGCTGAATCCCTGGGCGGCTTTCGAGCGGGCGAATATCCGCGAGGGGTTCCTTGCCAGTTTTGAAAACCGTCGCCTGATGGCTGGCAGGCAGAAATCCGTTGCCAAAATTGTCCCAACCACCCGACGGAACCAGGCCGCCGTTGAGTACGACAAAACCGGGCAGATCGGTCGACTCGGTACCCAACCCGTAGCTCATCCACGCACCCATGCTCGGACGACCCTGCACCCCAAAACCGGTGTGCAGGAAAAAATTGGCGCTATTGTGCTCTGAAAACTTTGAGGTCATCGAGCGAACCACGCACAGCTCATCCGCCATCGCGCCGACGTGCGGAAACAGTTCACTCACGTTCAAGCCCGACTGGCCGTATTGCTTAAAACTCCAAGGAGACTTCAGTGTCTTGCCGATGTTGTCGAATTGCGTCGGATTAATCTTCGCGGAAAACGGCTTGCCGTGGTCCTTCTCGAGACGCGGCTTGTAGTCGAAAGAATCGACCTGCGAAACACCGCCGTCCATGTAGAGAAAGATAACGCTCTTAGCCTTGGCATCGTGATGAGAATTGCGCGGTGCAAATGGAGACCTAGCCTTACCGTAAGCCTGATCGGCCAACAGGCCGCTCAAGGCCACTGCACCAAAACCGGTGGCACAACGCCCCAGCATCTCACGACGACTAATCGGCCGCGGCATGAAGTTTTGGCATCCATTACTTTGCGATTTCATTTCTAAATTCAGGTTAGTTCACAAATACAAACTCTTTCACATTGAATAGCGTGTGGCAGAGATCTGCCAAGGGTTCCTTAAGAGAATCATTGCCAGCCTCTTTTTTCTGAGACTCTATGAAGCCCACCGCAGCCTCGGCCTCCCAAGGTTCAGGATCACGTCCAAACGCCTGTCGGTAGGCTAGGTTAACCAACTCACCTGTGGCGGCTGCGCCGGACTTCAAAAGTGCATTGGCCCAGATCGACGCCTGCGCGTGCACGAACGGATTATTAAGCATGATCAGCGGCTGCGCCGGCGAGTTGGAAACCACCCGTTTGCCAATGGTCGAGAAAGGCGTCGGCTTATCGAACGCCATGAGTATCGGCTCAAGGTGATTTCGGCGTACCTCAACATAAATGCTCCGGCGGCCGTCGCCATCCATCGGGCCGCTCCCGCCCGGACTACGATTATTCCGCATAAACGGCGTGATGTGCACCATCGGTCCCTTACCAAACTGCCGCTTGTCGATACGGCCGGACACGGCGAGCAATCGGTCGCGGATCACCTCACCCTGAAGCCGCCTGATAGGCATGCGGTGAAGTAGATAGTTGTTCGGATCCACCTTTGTGCTGGCCAAATCAGGCTTACTTGACTGGCGGTAAGTACTCGAAAGCACCACCTGCCGAATAATGTCCTTCAAGGACCAGTCATGCTCCATAAGCTTAGATGCAAGAAAATCGAGTAGATCTGGATGAGTAGGCGCCTTACCGGTCGCACCGAGATTGTCGACCGTCTCAACAATGCCACGGCCGAACAGGTGATGCCAAACACGGTTCACCACCACGCGGGAGACAAATGGGTTCTTAGGATCGACCATCTGCTTGCCCAAGGCCATTCGGCCACTTCCGCGACTGGGTGCCTCGCGCTTGGCCAAAGCCTCAAGAAAAGATCTCGGTACCAACTCATTGGTCGGCGCCTTGTGATTACCCCGAACCAAGATCGACTCATCTTCGCCGCTGCCATCCAGCAAAGTCAGCGCCCAAGAAACACTTGGGATGGTCTTCTCGATCTCCGTTCGTTGCTTTTGGAATGCCGCGAACCCAGCCGCCGCTTTCCCAAGGTCCGCCGGTTGCTCAAGCAAATCACCTTGGCGAATCACCCAGTTCAGTAACTGCGATGTTTCGCGATTTGCCTTGCCGGATGACTGGTCGTTTGCAGCAGATACAAACACACTGACCAAGCCGCCGGCCAAATCAGCATCGCTCTTCAGCAGATTAGCTAAGCGGGAGTTGACCGTTCGGATCACTGGCGGTTCACTCCCACCGAACTGAACCCGCTCGAGTGCGAAATTGCCACGCGGTGTGAACTCCACGTGCACCCTGAAACCAATGTAGTCGCTGACGCGATGCCCGTGCCATTTCCACTCGTCGCCCTTACTGTCGAGCTTTTGGCGAACAATCCCGTGCAATGGACCTGCCACTTGCCGGTGAGAATTCACCGCCATGAACACGTCCGCCTTGCCCTTGTAACGATACCAAAGCATATCACCGTTAACGCCGAACGTACGCGTACGGATCAATCCCGAAAAACGGGTGCTCAACTCATCGTTTCGGGCCGCCCCGTTTTCGTTGAATTCCTTTATTGGCCGGTTTGGATCACCGCCAAAAACAGGCGAACCAACCTTCATTGGCCCAGCGCCGAACTGTTTGCCACCTGTAAACCACTCGTCACTGCCCTGCTTACGACGATAGTCAGCAACCATATCCTCGGCACGCCAACCGCGCTCACTTTTGACATAGTTACGCTCGCCATCCTCAACGGTCTCGATAATCTTGATCGACTTGGCCTGAGCGATGGTATCGGCCTCAAGTTTGCGCATCGAGGCCAACGCATCGCCACGCGACTGGCCAAGTGCCACCTTAACAATGCCGTGAAGCGGGTCAGCCACACTACCTCGGGCCTTATCAAGATAGGCCACCCACGCCGCGAGCTTGTCTGGATTCAATTTCGCCGCCTCGGCCTTAGACTTCACAGTGGGATGGGCGGCGATGTAGTCGGCAGGCTTGGGCGCATCCTTGCCAGTTGGAACTTCATTTAATATTACGGCAGCCAAAGGCAAATAATCAGCCAAACGACTCAGTCGGGCTTTCACCGTGGCGGCGTACTCAATTACGAGCTTGGCTTCGTTATCGGCACGTAGCTTAGCCAGTTCGTCGAAGGCGCTGTCTTGTGTGATCGGGTCGGCCACGTCCTTTAGGTGATAACCGGAACTTTGTAGAAAACCGGCAAAGGCGTAGTAGTCCTCAGTCGAAATGGCATCGAACTTATGATCGTGGCAGCGTGCACAACCCATCGTCATACCAAGGAAGGCCTTGGAGAAAACATCAATCTGGTTGTGCACGCGGTTGCACTCGTCGCCGCGGATATCCACCGGCGAGTGGGTAGCTTCACCGAGATGCCAAAAGCCCGGCCCTTTAGCGGACTCGTTCTCGCGAGTGGCCGGATCGAGGCGCGGCTGCTTCACCATGTCACCCGCGACATGCTCTATGACTAAATCGTTGTAAGGCACATCGGCGTTGAAAGCGCGGACGATATAGTTGCGATAACGGTATGCCTGAGGAATGGGATAATCCGCCTCATGCCCACGCGTCTCTGCAAACCGCACGAGGTCGAGCCAGTGCTGTCCCCAGCGCTCCCCGAAATGCGGCGAAGCCAAAAGCCGCTCGACAAGGTTCTCGTAGGCGAGCGGCGATAAGTCGGAGATGAACGCCTCTATCTCAGCCGGCGAAGGCGGCAGGCCTAAGAGGTCAAAATACAATCGGCGGATCATTGTCAGGCGCGATGCCGGTCCGTTGGGGGCTATCTTGGCCTGCTTTAACCGAGCGAGGATGAACCGGTCAATCGAGGTCTTGGACCAGCTGCTGGCCACATCGACCGATGGAGGTTTAATATCCCGCCGCACCGGCTTCCATGCCCAGTGCTCAGCCTTGCGCTTGGAGATATCAAAATCGTCCTTGTCGGTGATTTCTGCAGATTTTCCGTCCCGAGGATCAGGCGCACCCATCTCGATCCACTGAGTTAATTTTTCTATGTCATTATCCGGCAGCTTGTTCTTGGGAGGCATCTGTAGATCGTCGTTCTCATAGGACACCGCTTTGAGCAGCAAACTTTCCTTGGGATTGCCAGGAACTATCGCCGGTCCGGCATCGCCGCCTTTGAGTAAACCAGCGCGGGTGTCGAGAAGCAGCTCTCCTTTGGCCTTGCCCGCCTCTGCGCTGTGGCACTTGTAGCAATTTTGAATAAGCAATGGCCGGACGTGGTTCTCAAAAAACTCGCCGCCCCCCGGCTCAGTGGCGACCATATAGAATGGCCAAGCAGTCAAAGCTAAAACAAGGACAACCCATCCAAAGCTAATTCGACGAAAACAGTTCATCAACAAAGCAAAAGAGACTATTAAAACATCGCCTTTATTCAAGCCACAGCTGAACCAAGAGCGAGATAATCGATTCACTTGCAGTGGCCTTATGGAAATGCATGCCGCCGCTGTTGCGGATCCCAATTCTCGATGTATTCAGCGGTGTTGTCTCTCTTGGGATTAATTGTCCGGTTCGGATCATCGTAAGATCTCACGTGTCCATCCACGAAAACCACCGGCGCAGAATTGCTGTGACGCTCGCTAGCCACACCCTCATTCGCACGATTTATGAAGGGCCACCACATAGTAAGTGACCAATGACCACCGGTCTTCTGCTCCGAGTCTGCAAGGTTTATGCACTCGACCGGACTGCGTACCGAACTGAGCTTCACCTCATATCCGCTTGGCAGGTGACCGCTTTGTTCGCCCTTTCGCCCCGGCATTTGACCCAAAAAATAAGAATTCTGACCGTAACCTATACTGTGCGCATCAAACCGCCACTTGTCATGCTCTTTGGACTGGTTCTTGAATTCACCATGACGCAGGTCAGGGCATCGGTATGCCTGATCAGACGGGGCATATCCGTAAATCAAGGTGAACCAAGTCTCCTCACGTGCAAAAGACATACCTTTATTTAACTCAATCAGGCGAAGGAATCCCTTACTTGGGGTACGCGAAACAGCGCGACGATGGTAAGGAAAAATGTCGTCATTGTCGTCCACATACATGGCATTGGCCAAACCGAGTTGGCGCAAATGACTGGCACACTTTGTCCGCAGGGCGATCGTCTTACTCTTAGCCAAGGCAGGCAGAAGCATCGCGGCCAAAATAGCGATGATTGCGATTACTACCAGCAACTCAATCAAAGTAAAACCAACCCGGCCTGCGGCCTTGTTCTTGATTCCGGAATATTTGTTCATTTTTTCTAAACTTTCCTCCTCAATAGTGATGATTTTCGTGAATGTATGCCGTTGATCTAAGCAAAAATGGAATTATTTGAAAAAGATAATCTGCTTAGTACGATAGAAAAAATGCCAATCTTTGGGATTGTCTAACAAAACCGGCAGGGCATACGGTTATCTTGATGCCGCTCAATTCACTCCCAAACGAGGGATTTCCGGGCATTTTTCCAAGCGCTAAAACGGCCAAAAAAGGCATAAAACGCCCATTAAACGCTTGCAATCGAACAGTCGGCCTCTACAGTTCCCGCCCTTTTGTTGAGAGCCGAAATGAGCATCAACCCTGAAAAAATATTTTTGCTGGCGCAGCAGGGAGCACCCCAAACACAGCAAAGCCCGATGGGATTATTCATACCAATGGTATTGATGATCATCATCTTTTACTTCCTGCTCATTCGGCCCCAAACCAAGCGCGAAAAGGATCGTCGAAAAATGGTTGATGCTCTCAAAACCGGTGATTCGGTGGTTACTCGTGGAGGCGTGGTGGGATCCGTTCAATCGGTCAAGGACACCACTGTTTCCATCCGATCGCTNGAAAGCAAGTTTGAAGTAGAAAAATACGCAATTGAACGNGTAATCACCAATAAGNCAGATTTAAAGGACGACAAGTAAGCCAAAAACCGTGAAAAGAAACAACATAGCCCGCTTCCTATTCCTAGCTCTCATTCTCGCTTGGGCGGGAACCGAAATGTGGCCGATCAAAGATGAACCCGGAGATTTGATCACTCAGTTTGGTAAAGCCACAAACAGGGACGCAGCCTTCGATCAAGTCTTCGAAGCAGCCAAGGAAGCCCATGACTCTTCGNACAAAAACAGTAACGAGTTTGGGATACTNCATAAGGCAGTGGAAGAGGCCGGNTTGGTACTGACCAATTACAATTGGTCCCCAAAATTGANGTTTCGNGGTCAAGTGCCCNACAATCGTCTAGTACTNCAAACNCTCCANAAACAGGTAGCCGGAAAAATTCAACTCGGTCTAGATCTTAAAGGCGGCTCGTCATTNCTTGTGGCCATGGACGTGACTGACTTGGAAGAAGGTTCCACCGGGGAAGCCCTAGCTCAAGCTGTAGAGGTGCTGCGCCGCCGGGTTGACACCATCGGCGTGGCTGAACCAGAAATCCGAACAATGGGCCAAGATAAGATCATGGTACAATTACCAGGCCTCTCCGAAGCCGACCAAGCCAAGGCAAAGAAATTGGTAACCGATGCGGCATTTCTGGAATTCGCCCTNGTGCATAACGACTCGGAACGGCTNATTGCTAATGGCATTGTCCCCGACGGCTACAAGCAATACTCCCACGCGCCAAANGACAACGACGGCCAAGAGCGTCCCCAACAATTACTTATTCAGATCGACAAAGATCAACCAAGTAAGGCTTGGAACGAATATGGACTGAAGGGAGAACACATCATTAATGCCTCTCCCTCTCGTAATCCACTTACACAGGCGCCAATGATCCTTTTCACATTCAACAGCGAAGGAGCACAGGCCATGGGACAATTAAGCGGCAACAACGTCGGTAAACGCATGGCCATCATTTTGGACGGTAAGCTTATGTCCGCACCAGTACTACAGGAACGCATTACCAGTAACGGTCAAATCACTGGAGATTTCACCGTCGAAGAAGCCGCCACAATTGCAAATGCATTACTAAACCCNCTCAAGGCTCCTCTTAAAATCGAGGAGGAAATGAGCGTCGAACCTAGCCTTGGTGCCGATTCAGTAAAAAGTGGATTTAATGCTGCACTATACGGCGTGATTGCCGTGGCNATATTCATGCTGATCTACTATTGGTTCTCAGGTTTGGTGGCNAACTTCGCGCTGATACTAAACCTGTTCATNCTGATNGGCGTGATGTGTTACCTTGATGCAGCGCTNACATTNCCNGGTATAGCCGGCATCGTGCTGACGATTGGTATGGCAATCGATGCCAACGTTCTGATTTTTGANCGCATCCGGGAAGAACTAAANTCNGGCAAAGGAANACAGGGAGCAGTCGAAACCGGCTACGCGAAAGCCTTTGGCACGATCATCGATGCAAACCTAACTACGCTAATTGTGTCGGTGATCCTCATGACCATGGGGACCGGNCCGGTGAAAGGATTTGGTGTCACGCTGACGGTGGGCATTTGCGCCAGCATGTTCACTGCACTTGTAGTAACTCGCTTGGTTTTTGACGGGTTTAGGAATTTCGGCACAGGAAAAGGTCTTCGCATTATGGATCAGCCGAAGTTTAACTTCATGAGCTATGCAAAGTACGCATTTGTTACTTCTTGGATTCTCGTAGCGGTTGGGATCGGAACCGGCATCAATCGAGGCGCCGATGCCATGGGAGTGGACTTTAAGGGCGGCGACCAAATCATCCTGGAATTCGCCAACAACAAAGCACCTTCTACTGATGAATTACTCAATGTGCTTGGCAAAGGTAGTCAAGCTCAATACCAAGCTGCAAGTGGAGGAAAGACAGATCGACTCCAGGTGACAGTAGGATTCGGGAAAGGTGAACAGGCATACACGGCACTTACCGAAAATTTTACTGATTCAGAATTTAAGAGGGTAAGTCAACTTCGTACAGGCCCGAGCATCAGTAATGATATATTGCAGAGCGCAACGAAGTCTTTGCTGATCGCCTTATTCGCCATTCTTGTTTACGTTACGTTTCGGTACGAATTCTCGTTCGCACTCGGAGCTATCCTAGCCATCTGCCATGATGTGTTGATGACGCTGGGTATATTTTTCATGTGGGGAGGCGAATTAAGTGCTCCAGTGATGGCAGCTGTTCTGACTATAATCGGCTTCTCAATCAACGACACAATCGTAATTTTTGACCGTATTAGGGAGGATTTGAAGCTGGGTTTACTCGGCTCATTCACCGAAATCATGAACGGCGCGATCGGCAAAACACTGAGCCGGACGATCATCACCTCCGGCACAACGCTACTGGCAGCAGGCTCGCTATTCCTTTTCGGAGGCGGTGCAATAAATGCCTTTGCCTTCACACTGCTTGCCGGCGTAGTCACTGGAACATTCTCCAGCATCTTTATTGCTGGCTCGCTAGTGCTCTGGAAAAACAAAGGAGAAAAGCCCAAATTAGCCGACGAAACTGTCATTACACAGCACAGCATTTCCACATCCGAGGCCTGAAGCAACCTGTACAGTATAGGAGTTGTAATAGAACTCCTTGGCCAACGGCACAGAACACTAAAAAGGCATGATCTTAGGCGCTGCCACAGGTCCGTCATTGACCGTCCAACCAAAGATCTGGCTTTTGTTCCTTGTGTCTGTGCTGATTTTTCTAGCGCTCGACCTTGGCGTGTTTCATCGCAAACCCCGAGCAGTCGCTTTCGTCGAGGCACTACTATGGACAACCTTATGGGCATCACTGTCATTGGCATTCGCCTTCTGGCTGGCACCAGCAATGATCGGCCCAGCATGGGAAGCCGCCCACACCAAATTGTTTATCACCGGTTACGTTGTGGAGTTGTCGCTATCAATGGACAATGTGTTTGTGATAGCGATGATCTTCACCTACTTCCGCGTGCCGCTGGAATATCAGCACCGCGTGCTGTTCTGGGGTATTCTCGGGGCACTCGTAATGCGTGCGGTGATGATCCTAGCCGGGGCTGAATTGATCGAACGGTTTCACTCGATCCTATATATTTTTGGGGCTTTTCTTTTGTTTACGGGTATCAAAATGCTGTTAGCCAATGACGAAGAAGTGGAGCCGGAAAAAAACCTAATCGTCCGTCTAGCTCGAAAGTTGTATCCTGTTTCAAATGAGTATGATGGGCAACATTTTTTCACCCGTATCAACGGGCGCCGCGCTCTCACGCCATTGGCATTATGCCTGATTATGGTCGAGACCACCGACCTTATTTTTGCCGTCGATTCCATCCCGGCAATCTTCGGCATTACCACTGAGGCATTTCTGGTTTTCACGTCGAATGTGTTTGCCATTCTAGGCCTGAGGTCGCTCTACTTCGTTTTGGTGGGACTGCTGCGGCATTTCCGCTACCTGAAGTATGGAATGGCACTCGTGCTGGTATTCATCGGGTTCAAAATGCTGGTTGTCATCTGGGAAAACCGCCCTGCTTGGTTGAACTTCGAGTCGAATCACGATGCTGTGCTTGGCATTATCGGAATGATTTTAGGCCTATCAATAGTTGCCTCGCTATTAGTGCCAAAAAAAACCAAGGCTGTTACTCAGAAGCAATGACAGCCAAGCGCTGATAAAGGAATTTTTAGTTGTATGAACAAGAACATTGATAAACTGATCTGGACAAAAAGGAGGGTCCGGATTCCGGCGTGAAATATCGCTGGAGCTTAGCACCCTCACAACCGCTATTAACCGGCCAACTCATTCGAGAACTGCCGCTTTCGCCCCTCATAGCCCAATGCCTCGTCAACCGAGGTGTAACTAGTAAGGCTGAAGTCGGAGAGTTTCTGAATCCACGGCTAAAGTTGTTGGCCGACCCGTACCTGATCCCTCAAATGGAAGTCGCCGTCGAGCGGCTATGGAAGGCGCGAAATAACAACGAGCGGTTGTTGATCTACGGTGACTACGACGTCGATGGCGTTAGCTCCACGGCGTTGCTAACTGAAATGCTTACCACACTAGGCTGGTTAGTTCAGCCGCATCTACCCGGCCGTTTCGACGACGGCTACGGATTGAGCGCGCTGTCACTTGAAAAGTGTCTTGAGCAATTCAAAGCCGACATCGTGCTTGCAGTCGACTGCGGTTCCACCGCCGTCGAGGCGATAAGATACCTCAACCAAAGGAAGATTGATGTCATTGTACTTGACCACCATCAAGTCAGCGATCCGCCACCTGAACCGGTTGCTATGGTCAATCCTCAGTACAGCGACGATTATCCCAACTTTCAAGAGCTCTGCTCCGTTGGACTAGCATTCAAACTGGCCCACGCACTCGTCAAAAGAGGTCGCCAGGAAGGACTCCAGAAGGAACGTGACCTTGATCTAAAACAATACCTCGACCTCGTCGCGCTAGGCACGATCGCCGACCTTGTACCGTTAACCGGTGAAAACCGAAAACTTGTCCGGTCTGGATTAGAGCAACTCGGGCAGACCGATCGGCCCGGGTTAATCGCTCTAAAGAAAGTAGCTGGTGTTTCGAGACCAGTGACTGTCTTTAATGTCGGCTTTCATCTCGGTCCCCGGCTTAATGCAGCCGGCCGGATGGACAACCCCAGAACAGCGCTAGAAGTTCTGATGGCCAAGGATCAAATCGAGGCCGACAAAGCAGCGGAAGTTCTAGATAAACACAACACCAAGCGACGCGAAATCGAGCACCTGATCTCCTCGCAAGCCGTTGAAAACGTTCGCGAACAATTCGATCCATCACGAGACTTTGTTATTGTCGAAGGCAACATGGATTGGCACCTCGGCGTCATCGGCATCGTCGCTTCTCGTGTAATGCGTGAATTTTATCGACCCACCTTCATACTCGCAAGCGACGGCGAAGGCTGGAAAGGCTCCGCCCGCAGCATTGAGGGCTTCGACCTCGCCGAAGCTATGCGCAATTGTGATGACCTCCTAAATGACCACGGTGGCCACGCAATGGCAGCCGGCGTCTCTGTAAAACCCGGACGGCTCGACGCCTTTCGCGAACGCATTAACGAGATCGCCCGACATATTATCACGCCCGACATGTTTCAGCCGCCACTCAAACTCGATGCCGAGACGGATCTTTCCGAGTTAACGCTCGTGCATGTAGAAAAAATGCGCCAACTCGAGCCACTCGGTCAAGGCAACCCGGAAATTCAGCTACTGATCGGAAATCTGACCCGGTCGAGCCCCGTGTACCGCATGGGCCGGGACAAACAACATGCCAAGTTTTGGGTGACCGACGAACGTAGTGCCTGCGAAGTGATTGCATGGAATCTCAAACCCGAAGACGAACCCGAAAATAATTTCGACATCGCCGTCGCACCTCAGATCAATGAATTCAACGGCCGTAAAACCATCCAGCTCAAATTTATCGACTGGCGTCCTTCAAAAGGCGTCGCGCACCAGGGCTCGACCTAGATTTCCACGCTGTTCATTCTGCGTAAACCAGCTCGCAATGGCAGCCAGCCAAGCAGAAACGAACCACCTAGAAAAAACATCCAACCAAGCCAGAACTCTGTCAACGAACTGCCGCCAAATGCCCATCGCGACGTAGTCGCCATTAAACCAAGCATACCCGCAATATAAAGAAAACTCAGCACGAGGCACAGCGTGCCACCGAAGCCGCTTACAATCTTGCTCGGATTGTCCTCGCGGAAGTTTGGGTACACCGCACCGAGACCGATCGCTAGCGCGTTAAGCGTGAAAGACATCACGCCCACTGTGAGTGTAAAGTATACCACTCGGCCGCCCGGGATTGACAGCATAGAACACGATGCACCAACCAGCATCATTGTCACCGCCATCGACACCGCTGTGCAAAAGAGAAACTTGGCTATGAGCGTTCTGCGTAGCCCAAGCGGCGCCATTCCNATAATCCAGATNCGTCTACCNTCCAGAGAGATTTGTGGAAAAACGAAACGCGTCGTGAGTGTGGCGAGGTTCAGTGCGCATGCGCCGAGGTTCAGGNACGAGGTTAGATCGATCCAAAAGTCACTCGTTAGTCGGTGCGAAAAATGTTGGAGATTCACAACGTACGCAATCAGAAGGCCCANAAGGATCAGCGATTGACCCCATTGAGTAGCATCCCGCATGAAAGTGCGCATATCTTTCACCAATAGTGCACGTGCGTCAGAGCGACCCCACCACAATATCTTTGCGAAGCGATCAAGAATTCGAGGGGCAAACGGGGCTTGACCAAACACACTGCTCGCCGTCGAACCACCACCTCGGCTGTTCACCGCAGATATCGCCCCATAGAAAAAACGACCCGAACGCGTTGAAGCAAGGTAACCGAAAAACAATGTGTGGCTCAGCAAAACCAAACCGAAAAAAAGCGTCCCCATCAAAGCACCCTCGACCAACTGGGTGATACCGCTCGATACCCAATAGCTGGGTAGATATGGGAAAAGTGAAAACCGAGTTCTCGCCAATAGNCGGTCAACGACATCCAAAACACGAGTCTCGAGCATCTCGTCAGTCACCGTCTCGGGCTGAAGCCAAGCACTTGCAATGACGATCAGCCAGATCATAACCACCACAACTGCAACTCGAAACGCGACTTGGTCAACCCAGCGCGCCAACCCCAACGCTGCCCAACTNCCCAAGATACCGGGCAGCACAACGAACAACGCCACNAAGAGGGGACTTATNACATAAAAATGCCACGGCGCATCATGAGTCGCTCCATATGCCACCACAAGCGGAGCAATGAGAAATAAAAACGCCCAAGACGCCAAGATACCTGACTCGAATAACTTCCACCGATAGATCGAGCGGTGCGGCACCGGCAGCGATAGCAAGAATTGGGTTTCCCGGTTTCGAAACAAGTTGGTGAAGCTGATAATGACATTGCTGAGCAGNAGAAGGAGAAACAGGAATGCAAACAGCAGAAACATCATCCTCTCAATTAGCACTGGCCCCAGCCCTGGGAAGCTAGAGGTGAATTGCAGCCCCTTGAAAAATAGCGTATATGCAAGCCAGGCGTAACCAAAGACAAACAGGCTCATGAGGAACGCATGCAGACGCGATCTCGCCACAGCCGACTTGAGTCGACGCCAGTTTTGTATTCGATTAACCCTTGCCAACAGTCGCCAATACGGGATAGGAACCACACCGTTCATCTTCCATTATTCGTTAGTGACAGAAAAATCGACTCGAGTCGGTTATCCCGGTTCGCCGCCTGCAGTTCATCGTGAGATCCAACGGCAACCAAACGACCTTGGTGCATNATACCAATACGGTCGGCCATCTCCTCGGCAACACTTAACTGGTGAGTAGATACAAACACCGTCACACCGGCCTCTGCCTGTTCACGGAGAATATCCTTGAGCACGCGAGCATGCTGAGGATCAAGCCCAACCATCGGCTCATCGAGCACAACAACCTCCGGCGAGTGCATCAGCGCAGAAACAATGGCAACACGCTGACGAGTACCATGTGAGAGGCTCTCGATCGACTTAGCCAAAAANTCCCCAAGGTGGAACCTCATGGCCAATCGCTCGGCTTCAGCCTCCATCTCGGAGTCTTTCATGCCGAACAATTTGCCCGTAAACCGAAAAAACTCGGCCGGTGTGAGTTTGTCATATAGGAACGGAAAGTCCGGCACNTAGGCCAAACGGCGACGAGCCTCAAGCGGGTCGNAGCCGATATCAAACCCACAAATTCGCACTGAGCCGCGAGTTGGTTTCATNAGCCCAGCCATAATCTTTATAGTCGTGGTTTTCCCAGCAGCGTTGGGACCAAGGACTACGAAAAACTCCCCCGCAGGCACCGATAAACTGAGATCATCAACCGCACGCAAATCACCAAAATCCTTAATTAATTGATCAATTTCAATCATTGAGCNTCGCTTTTACGGAAAGGTACATTCTCATTAACAAACTCCAATTGNCCGGGAAGCGCCACACGCAAAATTTCCCCCACCCGACTCACCAAAATCGTGANCACTTGATCGCTGGAGAATTCGGCNTCNAGNCGNTAAACACGAACCNGGGCTTTGCCAATTCGAACGGCATCATTGTANGCGACCCANTCTATCCCCAGCACGGGTTGCCCACCNTCTACTTGGCCAAAAGGAGAACCGGATGGTAACAATGGTGTGATTAAAGGGGTAACAACAGGCCCCGCAAGTGACTCAAGGACTGAAACCGGATCCCGCAGTTTTTCAAGCGGNAAAGAACGTTCCCATTGACCAAGAGCACCGTCGTGTTTCACGGATATCACCTGATTAGTGGAAGCCGCTGTNAATGACCAAATACTGGGCGGCAAATCAACGGTGGCATCGACAAGTTGCCAGTCTAGGTTAGCATCCAACAATAAACTTAGGTTGAATCGCAGTTTGGTCCCAAGCGGCGTAACATCAATCCTTCCGTCAAGAAGAAGGGAGTAGCCGCGGATCGACTCAACGCGTCCAACCGGCTGNTTCGTCCCGCCAGCGAGCACCTCGTCAGGGATGATCTCCCACCGAACAAAACCAAGAGGCTTGCCATTCTGAAACACCCGTAAATCGGACGCGTCCGGTGCATTGAAAATCTTGTCGAGCACNACGCCTTGCGACACACGGTTGCCACCCCCAGAGCCACTNTACTCAACACGCCAAAGGAGNATATTCATCACCACCCAAAACAAAAGGATGACTGGGAACAACAACCGGCGCACGGCGACGGATTAAGGGGTGCTCTTGGCAGGAATGTAAACAGTGACGCCAGGCTTGAGGTCCCGTGAATTCCGCATCAGACGAGGATTGGCCGCCTTCAAGGCCGAGAACGGAACNCCNTAATTTCNGGAAATGCTATAAAGGCTCTCTCCCTGNCGAAGTATGTGCGTTCTTNNCTGCTTCGAACGCGCGCTGTAATTAGGCCGAATATTAACATTCGGATTTCCGCTGGGCCGCACCGAAGGCAACGGGTCACCGCCTACAACCGCGACTTCCGTCGAGACTTCACCGGCTTGTTGCAACCGACCGCGCATAGCCTCAACCTGACTCTTAAGATGGGCATTCTCGCTATTGGCCTTTGTCAATTGCGTCCGTAACGAGTGGATGGCATTGATCTCAGAGGGTGGAATGGGTGCCATAGCGATGTCCTTGGCAATCTCCTTTTTACAAGCCTTAATGAATCCTCCAATATTTGCAGCATGCCGCGAATCCGGCTGCAATTCGAGGTGGCGTTGGAAATGATAGCAAGCGGATACATAGTTGGTCTTTTGGTGGCTCGGCTCGTAAAAAATCAGCCCCAACTCAAAATGGGCAGCGGCGTTGGCCGGATTACTAGCAAGCGCCATGCGGAAGGAAGTCACCGCCGCATCGATGTCCTTACGGGCCAGCCGGCTCTTGCCTCGAGCAAAATCCGGATCGTCTTCCATGCGAGAACTACTCCCGTTTCCTGAGTTACATCCGAGGGCGGATAACAGCACCGCCACGATGGCAAAACCCCGCCCCAAAACGGACCAATACCTCATAGAAGAAAAATTAAACAGGAACCGCCCAGAAAGGCAACAACCGTTAGCACCAAAACAAATCCTCACTGGACGCTTTTTCTTGCCCGGACATGCCGGTAAACTCCAACCCGTGCTGCGCAAGGGCAAGTCATCCGAACTTCTCCCATCCTGGGCGTTTCCTGTTCTCGGGATCGTATTTCTAACGAGTGCCCTCCTTCTGCTTCTGGCGCTTCAAACATTCGATGCGGGAGATCTCGCCTCAAATAAAACGCCTCCGAATGATCCACCCGAAAATGCCATTGGAATCGCCGGAGCTCGTGTGTCTAATTTTGCTTTTTTTCTGACTGGTTACGGGGCCCATATGATCCCGTTTTTGCTGATTCTTTTCGGCATTAGCCTAATTACGCCATATTTAGAACATCTCCGCCATAAGTGGAAAGGCTGGGCTTCTGCACTGGTATACATGGTCAGTATCATGGGACTATTGGAGGTCTACAAAGAAGGTTTCAAGGGACTGGTCGATACCCATGACATGCCAAGTCTAGGCGGCGTTTTGGGAATGGCTATTCATTTCCTNTTCCAATGGTTTGGTGTCATTGGCTCGACAATNATTTACAGTGCCCTACTGCTCTCGAGCCTGTATTTTCTGACAAATCTCCAACCGTTGGAGTTGTGGCACTGGCTGGTAGACACCTTGAACAACTGGCGCGAACGCANAACAGAACCCAACCAGTCACTCGCAGGGATCACTCAAAAAAACATCAAGCGCAAAACCAAGCGACTTGAGCGAGACTTAGCCAAGCAGAAAAAGGNAGTCGAGCNGGAACTCGAGGAAGTCACCGGTGAAANNGAGGCTGAAAAAGGCCTTGGNGCCGACCTAAAGCCGGTACCAAAACCAACCGTACGCGACCTGAGCGTATTGAATGAGGAACAACGAACCAAACCCANTGANCAACCGGANACAANCGATGTCGAAATGGGGGAAATCATCTCNGCAGAGGAAGTNAAGGCCTCTGGCGCAAAANCGGATGGCNATACCGAGCCGCAAAAAACTGAGGAACCAGACAATNCAACCGAACACAAAGCTGNCAGNACCGGAGACATTCTNGGCCAAACAGTCNANNCCAACCCTGACGANACAACCGGCGATGAAGCCAACCCGGNNGACGAAACGAAACCTGAAACACCTCCCAAACCCAAACTTCCACGGCGCTNAACCAAGNCTAAGGGACCGNCTTCTGTAGCAAAGACACCCACGATCAAAGGTTACAAGTTGCCCAAATCGATGGTGCTCGACGAGCCGGAACCGGCCGGTGCACCTACTGAGTCACGCGAACAGCTACTGGCCAAGGCACGCCTGCTCAAAGACACACTCCAACAATTCCGTATCGAAGTCACCGAAGGGGATATCACGAAGGGGCCGACNATCACACGCTACGAATTGCACCCTGCTCCTGGCGTNAAACTCGAGCGGATTACCGCCTTAGCCAACAACATTTCGGCCGCCATCAAAGCCGAACGGATCAACATTCTAGCGCCCGTTCCCGGTCGTAGCTCCGTNGGCATAGAGGTGCCCAACCTCATNAAGACCAAGGTNCTTTTCCGNGACATTATTGACTCGCCTGAGTGGAAAAAGAGCAAGGCCAAGATCCCGCTCGCACTGGGCAAGGATGTCTACNGNAAACCCATTGTNGCAGACTTGGCAGAAATGCCGCACATGCTAATTGCCGGNGCCACNGGATCAGGCAAATCTGTCTGCATCAATTCAATCGTGGCCTCACTCCTTTTCCGGTTTTCACCTGAAGAACTGCGATTCGTGATGATTGATCCCAAGGTTGTTGAGCTGCAAATATACAACGGCCTACCACACCTCGCCGCCCCTGTGGTACACGACCCAAAAAAGGTCATTCTNGCCCTCAAATGGGTTGTAAATGAGATGGAGAAGCGCTACCAGATTTTCGCTAANGTTGGCAGTCGCAATATCGACGGTTTCAATTCCCGNAGCCTCAAAAAAACTAAAAAGGCGGATCAAGCTGAACTCCCGCTGGATGAGGGCGAAGGCTTTGCGGTAGAGATGGACCAGGAGGTTACCGTAAAACGGGAGGACGAAATTGAAATCCCCGACAAGCTCAGCTACATTGTTGTTATTATTGATGAGCTAGCCGATCTCATGTTGATGGCTCGAAATGACGTAGAGAACTCGATCGCCCGTATCACNCAAATGGCACGTGCCGCCGGNATCCACTGNATTGTCGCAACGCAGCGGCCTAGTGTCGACGTCATCACCGGTGTTATTAAAGCCAANATTCCNGCTCGAATAGCCTTTCAGGTGGCAGCTCGGGTAGATTCCCGCACCATCCTCGACGCAATGGGGGCGGACAAGCTACTGGGCAAAGGCGACATGCTGTTCCTACCACCCGGCACCTCCAACCTTCGCCGTGCGCANGGCTGCCTTGTCACCGATGATGAAATCAACCGTATCGTAGAAATCGTAAACAATCAGGCCAAACCAAGCTACGACAAGGATATGGAACGCCAGCTTGAAGGTCCCACCGATGTCAACAGCAGTAACGGCGGTGGTGGCATCGACGAAGATGAGGAACTTATCCAGCAATGCATCGAAGTAATTCGCACTGGCAAAAAGGCAAGCGTCTCTCTCATGCAGCGCCGCCTGAAACTAGGCTANACTCGCGCTGCGCGCATCATGGACGAACTCGAAGACCGCGGCCTAGTCGGNCCCAGCCGTGGCGCCGAACCCCGCGAAATCCTCTTCGATCTCGAACCATAACNCCTGACCGATTGCAGATTCCCCTTGCGCTAGCGAAACCTTTCAGCAANGATTTTNAGCCTCAATTCAAAATGAATAAACTCGTTTGTGTCTTTTTNTTAACTGGCGCTGCAACCGGCTTAGGTNCGGAATTCAAGTTCGCCCCGACGGATTGGCCAAACTGGCGCGGACTNACTTCCGACGGACAGGCCAAATTCGTTGAAGGACTCCCAACCGAATGGAGCGAGACAAAAAATATCGTGTGGAAAACGCCAATCCCTGGCCGGGGCCACAGNACACCAACATTGGTGGGTGATCGTATCTACCTAGCCACAGCAGATGAGGACGAGATGTTCCAGTCGGTATTGTGCCTAGGCAAGGCAGATGGAAAACGGATCTGGGAAACGAAGGTGCACGAGGGTCAGTTTGCGGTAGGCCTGAACAAGCACGCGTCACACGCAGGAACAGTCGTGGTACACGATGGAGAGCGGCTGTATGTAAACTTCGTGATCGGCAATCAGGCGTATGCCTCAGCTTTGGGACTCGAAGGCAAGGTGCTCTGGCAGAAACCGATCGGCAAATACAAGGTGCACCAAGGTTACGGCAGCTCGCCAATGGTGTTCNGGGATATTGTCGTGGTAAAGGCCGACACTAAAATCGGCGGAGCAATCGTAGGACTTGATAAAAAAACAGGACGCGAAATATGGCGGCAGGAGCGACCAAAATTGCCGAACTACACCACACCAGTGATCGTTGAGGCGGCCGGCCAGCTGCAGATGGTGTTTTGCGGCTGCGAATTGGTTACCAGCCTCGACCCGCTCACTGGNAAAAAACTATGGGAAGTACCTGGATCGACTGAGGAATGCGTCTCGACACTGGTCACAGACGGCACACACATTTTCGTAAGTGGCGGCTGGCCGAAAAACCATACGGCAGCGATCGTTGCCGATGGCTCCGGCAGGGTAGCATGGAAAAACACCGCACGGGTTTACGTGCCATCGATGCTTATCCGTGACGGATTTTTGTACGTTACGATGGATGCCGGGTTCGCGATTTGCTGGAATGCCAAAACCGGNAAACAACAGTGGAAAGAACGCCTTGGCGGGGCGTTTTATGCTTCACCAGTGATGGTTGGAAACCGTATTTACGGAACTAATCTTGCCGGCAAAACNTTTGTTTTTGAAACCAGCCCGNACGAATTCAAACTGATTGCCNCAAACCAACTTGGTGACGAAGTGTATGCATCTCCCATCGTAAGCGGGGACCGGCTGTATCTGCGCGTGGCCTTCAAAGATAAGGAGCGAGAGGAAGTCCTTTACGCCATAGGTAAAAAATAAGCCTGCTACTGGCAAGCGCTCTGTCCGACNGTAAAAGCTAATGTATTGGCATACCTTTTTTTAAGGATTAAAAATATGTTTCATTGCAAAAAGATTTGATGAGATAGAATTTTGCTCTTTTCAGTTCTGAGCAGGCAGTGACGGCAACTTCACTCCCAAATCCTCGCCCCAAGTTNGGTATTCCCTCCAAACCTGTTCAATCCCCTTGAACGACTTCACCACCACTCGAGCCTTATANCCATAACTCATTCCCACCTTGGGATTACGAATAACATATTGCCAGTCCCAGGCCGGGCTATGCTGGTCTGGATCACCCATCTTGTTTTTAATAAAATTCCACATCGCAAACCGGATTGATTCAGTTTGATCAAACAAAACNAGATAAAGCAACCTATCATCAGTTGTCTTCAAATCATGGTCGCCATCTATCAGGCCATAGTAAAAAGGAGTGATAAATTTCTTTTCAGAATTCTCGATTAGGTTGAGTGTTTCCGCACCTCTCTCATAAGGCAAATCCTCCACCATTGCGTTCGAAACGGTACCAAATTCAANTTTTTTTCCTTTTCCTTCACCGAATTCCACCCAACCTATTCGGTCTCCCTCCTTACCCCAGAAGTGTATTTTTCGGTCAATCGCACGGTTCATATACGAAGCCCACATCATTGCGATGAATCCTTTCGAATAGAGATCTCTCGTCGGGATGCACTCAAACACAAGATCGACGTAACCTTCCTTTGACAAGTCGTAGTCCATCCGAGCTTCCATTCCCCATCTGGACCCCTTCTTGGGCCATTGAATTTGAAATCNGCTTGCGCCAATTTTTTTCAACTCACAGGGATCGTGCCGCGGAGTGAACATAGAAATCTCATTCTGCTCTTTAGCCCCATTAAATATGTGTTCAAAATTGACACCGACTGCGTCATCGCGAAACAGATTNGCTCCGGGATAAGACTTTAAGATNAGAGGCGCGAATCCACTGCCTTGCCGTTTCTTATTTGATAGATTGTCGTGGAGAACTCCCTCAAAACTGGCACTGTTTACATCGAGGGTCGTCTGACTGTTTGCCCCCACCGTCAGCAACCCGTAAATCAGAAACACATGCAGATAACTTTTAACCAAATTATTACTGATACCATGCCTCACTGATAAGTTGGTTAATTACATTACAAGCGTGATCGCAGGCACGAAAAAAAGATCTCTTAATTTGGTATACAGCGCCATTGCCNAGCAAAAACNGGGCAATGGCGGCAACCCAAGATATATCCAAGCAATCTAAACAATATGAACGAACCGAAAACTGTGATTCATCACGGATGNGCCAAGCGGTAAAANCGTGCGCCGGTCTTGGCAGGAGTCANCTTGACGACCAATTTGCCATCNTCGACNGTGGCCTCCGCCCCCGCATTCTTCCATGGGCCGGTCACGTTCTCCGCGTACTGGACCTCCCAGCCGGTCTGGTCGGCGGCCCAACTCAGCGTGAGCGAGGTGTCCGCCCCTTGGCCAAGCGCCATGGCGATCGGCTCGGCCGGTTCCTCCGGAACGGGCAGCTCGACCTCTGTGCCTTTGCCCTTGACCAAGCGCACGTCGTCGATCAGCACCGTGTTATCTCCCTCAGCGGTTTGCGCGAAGGTGATCTCGGCCTCGTCCGAGTCGGCGGTGAAGTTGTACACGTAAACGTAGTACGGCTCGGCATCGCCCACCGGGTTGACCTCGTACTCAAGTGCGGTCTCGCCGTTGACGGTGACGTTGAGCGTGGGCTTGTTGCCGCCTCGGGCGTTGAAGGCAAACGAGAGATGGTACGCCTCGCCATCCTCGAGTTCCCAAACGGTTTGCGTGAGAGTGGCATCCCCCTGCAGAAAGGCGACGCGGTCCTGCTCCGGGTTGGTGCCGTTGTTGGCAAACGGCCCCGGGCCGGAGACGTTGACACCATAGCCGCCTGTGGCTACCCAGCCAGCAATGGAAGCCGGCTGAATGTAGCCGGGCCAAGCTGGCGTACCGCTGGCCTCAAAGCCGGGGTTGACAATGGCCACATTGTCCGCGGTTCGCTTGACCAATGTCACTCCATCCAGCAATAACGTGGCATCTCCCGCGGCGATGGCCTCAAAAACCAACTGACCCGATGATGACTCTGGCGCAAACTCAATATGATGATAATAATGTGGTTCATCTACACCCACTGCGCTGATTTCCGAGATGTAATCGAGTTCCTCCTCATCAAACTGAATGGACAAGTCCATTGTACCACCACAGCAGTTGCGTACATTGTAGTGAAACTGCAACCAGTATTGCTGACCTGCCTCGAGGCCGCCGACTAACTGCTTTAGCTTCCTTGAGCCTTGAGTGAAGGCAACCTGAATACGATCGGGGATGACTCCATTGTCCTGAAAAGGTCCATCGGCGTTGTTGACACCGGAACCGCCCTCCCATCCCCCAACTGGGCCATAATGAGGCCAGGAGGCAGACGGAGGATGATCCTCGAAACTTGGATTCTGGATCAACGAACCACTCACGTTCACATCCACCCCGGCTGGGTTGAAGCAGACGCCGTATGCATTGGAGAAAACCAACGCTGCACTGCCTCGACCAATAGCCTCGACCTCAAACGACTGGGTCAGTTCGCCATCGTCACTGGCAAACTTCAGTTCCAGTTTGCCATCGGAAGCGTCGGTGATGTTGACGACCGACGGGTCGGAACTCGTCACGGTCAGCACCGCGTCCTCCTCGGCAATCAGTTCCTCAGGGATTGTCAGCGCGACGGCAGTACCAGTCTGACCCACTGTCAGTTGCAACTCAGAAACGGATGAAGTGATGCAGGGAAGCACGGAGGAGGCACCTGTCACCATGATGTTATCGAGGATGACTGTGTTGTCCCCCGCCGCCGCCTGGGCAAACGACATGTTCACCGCGGAGGCGGAAGCCGTGAATCGAACGGTTTTCACATGGAACGGGTTTGACCCGCCAACGGCTGCGATTGACTCCTCCAGCAATACTTGGTCGTCGACCTTGACAACCAGTGTAGGCGAGTTCCCGCCACGGGCGTTGCAGGCAAAGCGCACTTCGTATTTCTCGCCCGGCACCAGACCGGAGATCATCTGACTCAGCGAGCTTCCTCCCTGTAAAAAGGCGACCAGATCCTGATCCTCCGCCTTGCCGTTATTGGCGAACGGGCCTGGCCCGTTGAAGTTAACGCCGTAATTTCCAGTGCCCACCCAGCCGGCAATCAGCTTGGGCTGGATGTAGCCGGGCCAAGGAGGTGTGCCNCTGGCTTCAAAGCTNGGGTTCATCACGATGACGTTGCCCTTGTCACGCTGGACAATGGAAACGGCGTCATAGATCATCGTGGCATCGCCCGCCGCCTCGCCCCGTAACANCACCGTGGCCGTATCGCTTTCCGGGGTNAAAACGACGGTCTTGCTGTGATATCCCGCGTTGCCCACAACCTTCACAGACTCTTGGCGNGCNAGCTCCTCCCCATCAATTTCAACGATNAAGTCGATGGTNGAATCGCCGCAGCAAGCNCGTCGATTGTAGTGNAATTGCAGCCAGTACTGTTTTTCGGGGNTCAGCCCNGTGATCGTCTGNGTTACNGNNCNNGAACCNTGNGCAAANCCNACCTGNTTGCGGTCCGGCGTGATGCCGTTGTCGTTGAACGGCCCACCAATGTTCACGCCACTGGCNCCGGGCCAAGCCTCGACCGGGCCATAGTGAGGCCAGGCTGCAGCGGGAGGGTGTGCCTCAAAACTTGGATTCATCACAAAAGCCGAGCGCTTGGTCAGGNAAACNGGGTCGCCAATGCAGACACCTGAGTCAACCGACAATGAGAATGCCGTCTGGCCACTGCCAAGCACGGCCACGTTCACTGTCTTGGTGTTTGGATCGCCCTTGGCAAAAGTNAGTTTGATCGTACCGTCAGCGTTGTCATCAGGGATGGCCACGCTTGGATTGCTGCTGCTAAGCGTGACGACAGCACCTTNGTTCTCAATCAGGNCGANCGGCACCTTGACAATGATCTGTGTGGCGTCGTCGCCAGGACCTAGTTCAGCATTGACCAACGTGGCGGAAACACAGGCATCTGCGACTACCTTGAANTCGTCGAACGTGTGCTCAAGCTCGGCACCGTAGCCAACCANGGATATATTGTTTGCGTGAAAACCACCCTGCTTGGTGTACTCCATTGATGAGTTGCTTAGCGGCGATTCCTCGCCGTTGATCCACATCCGAATCGTGGCCGGNGCTCCGGCAAAGTTGATTGAACTGGAAGTGATTCGCACATCCAGTTCGCCTTCAGGCAANGTGCCGATCTCCGGACTTCCGTATATGGCCACTGTNCCGTCAAAAACCTGCACCCGCCCGTCATTGCGGAACAAAATACCGAATCCGTCGGAGGCATTGACANNCTTNTTCTTTTCCGTCGCACCAAACACAATAGCAGCCCAGTCTGGGGAGTCGTAAAAATCATTGTTCGATCCGGGATGCACTTTGAAAGAGATTTCAAACTCCGGGCCATCGATAAAATTGTAATTGGGCGACACTTTCTGGCCTGAGATGTACAATTTTCCCTCTGCCCATTCTGGGTTCACGATCGTAAACTCATCCGCAGCACCACCCGCAGCACTGGCCTCCGCCTCGACATAATCAAGAATGCCGGCCGTGCCAGCTTGGCGACCGCCGTCGTTCTCAAAATTCACATCCCAGTCCTCGGAAGAAGTCTCAAATGAGTCAGAGAAAACCACCTCCTCGACACCGAATCCGCTGGCGACCAAGGCTGTAATGTTTTTAGATAGAAACCCGGCCTGATCGCTTGAGAGCTGCACCCTGCCGACTCCGCCGCGAAGCGCATTTAACTTGAACTTACCATCAGTTTGGCCGGCATTGGCGAAAGACAACACCAACTTTCCATTATCTCCCGCTCCCTCAATGCCAACGATGCCCGGAGTCAGGCTTTCCGCGGTGACTTCAACCACACCAGCCTGAATAAGCAACTTCGGAACTGAGACCGTAATTTCGTCCGTTGTATCACCGGCAATGGCGTTAATCTGGTTTGGCGACACGCCAATGGCAGGCGCTGCCGAGACTTTTAAGTTATCAAATGTATGTTGCCATGCATTGCCGCCGAAGGCACCGCCTAGCAGCGTGATAAAGTTTGCTCGAAAACCAGCGGCCTTGACGTATTCAGTGGCGCCGTCCGCTGTGATGACAGTGGCTTCTCCATTAATAAACATTCGGATCGTGGCGGGCGATGTTCCGTCGAAACTGTCCACCTCAACCTCGATGCGAACCTCGAGGTCGTCCTTCGGGATACCGTCGGCGAAACCACCGTTGCCTCCGTAGATGCTGTCGCCGCCGTCAAAAACCTGGATATCGCCGTTGTTGCGGAACAGGATCCCAAAGCCGTCCGCGCTGATGACCCATGAGTTTTTTGAGGTGCCCCCGAACACGACTGCAGCCCAGTCGCCCGAGGCGTTGTCCTCGTCATCCACCCCAGCATCCACTTCAAACTCGATGGTGAACGGACTACCAAAGGCAAAATTGTGATCAGGTGAAACCGCCACCCACTCGCTGCCCGGTCCCGGGAACAGACTCAATTTGCCCGGAGCATACTCCGAATTGATAACAGTCAAATCCTCTGACGAGTCTGAATAAGTGGTCGCGCCTAGCGCACCGCTCTGCCTTTCGTCGTTCTCGAAGCCAAGATCGGTAGTTTCCGTCTCTGAGACCTCAAAGGTGTCCTGAAAAATAAGCACCTGTTCCTGCGCGAACGCTGGGCCGCTAAGGAGTGACCAGAAAGCCACGCCCGTAATCATAAGCATACGACTCATTGTGTTGTTTTCTAGTGTGTGTTTCATTTTTTGTTATGATTATAAATATCTCCAATAACTTTAATTGTTATTCGAGCGAATCCGACTATCGGCGTCGGCGTTTTTTCTTAAAGTCCATAATGATGTCATCGATGTTATCCTTCTTTCTTGATTCCACATTTGAATCAATGAAGACGATGTTCGCGGCTCCATTAGGATGTTCCATGTTGTGTTTGTACCCAACATGATACCATCCGCTGCTGTTCTTCTTTAGGTACGTCACCGCTGGGTGGTTCAACTCATACGAAATATCAGAGATCAAAAACGTGGCGGACGGCTCGCGGACAGAGGTGAGCTTCGCGGTTTCGGGATGTGGCGGCTGTCCAGGGGGAGTCGGGTATCTGGGGTCATTAGGAAAACCGAGATTGTTGTACTGGTTCATCCCGTAACTGATCTTCCACGGGTTCCCTCCGGTGCGCCGCTCCTTGATGCGTGTCGGGCAGCGGTACACGCTTTTGGCGAAGTCGCTGTCTTCGGTTCTCCCCCCAGCATTGAACTTGTTCCGCAGGACGTACGACACCAGCAGGTTCTGGAAATTGTTGATGTTCGCGTCATGCCGGATCGCCCAGGCGAAAGGGAGCTTGTCGTCATTGTCCATGACATACAGCGCAGTGGCCAAGCCCATCTGCTTGAGGTTGTTCTTGCACTGTGTGGAGACAGCCTGCGACTTGGCCTTGGCCAATGCCGGTAGCAGCAAGGCGGCCAGGATCGCGATGATGGCGATCACCACAAGCAACTCAATCAATGTAAATCCGCGAGGTCTAGAAGTCCTGCCTGTTCCATCAAGAGCTAAGTTTCGATAGTTTTGTTTATGAGCAGTCATACACCACGGTTGCGACTGTTGTGAGTAGGAGAGGTTTCATTTCCCTTCAGCTTTCAATTTTCACCTGTTTTGGCTCCCTGTTCAAGCCAGGCGATCAGGTCCAGAATTTCCTCCTGGCTCAGTAGATTCAACAGTCCAGGCGGCATTAACGAGACTGTTGAATGTTCCTGATTAATGATATGATGCTTGGCGATTTGGGTGATCTTGTCCGGGTGCAGCGGATCCTCCGCGAGTTGCAAGTTCGGTGTACGATAGTCGAGGTTGGGGATGATCTGTCCCGCAAGTTGGCGACCGTCCTTGAGGTTCAATAGGACGGTCCGGTAATTCTCCGCGATCGTCTTGGATGGCAACAGAATTTCGTCGAGTAACGATTTACGACTGAAGCGGCTGGCCACACG
>PBKH01000005.1 GCA_002721375.1 Verrucomicrobiales bacterium | reverse complement strand
CCACGGCGGCATCGACCGCTTTCTGGATACCACGCTGTATGGCGATAGGACTCGCGCCAGCTGTGACGTACTTAAGNCCATTGCGGAATATAGCCTCAGCCAACACGGTAGCCGTAGTNGTACCGTCNCCGGCTGCATCGCTGGTCTTGCTNGAGACTTCGCGCACCATNTGTGCGCCCATGTTCTCNTANGGATCCTCTAGATCNATCTCCTTAGCCACNGTTACNCCATCNTTAGTAACNGTCGGGGAGCCGAACTTCTTGTCGAGAACGACATTNCGGCCCTTGGGGCCNAGNGTTGCGGTAACNGCCTTAGCGAGCGTGGTCACACCCGCAAGTAGTGACTGCCGGGCNGCCTCATCAAACTTTAATTGTTTTGCTGACATAGTCTNTTTTTCCTTTCTAAATGATTAACCCACGATCGCAAGAATGTCATCAGAGTTCAAAATCTTGAGCTCCTTGCCGTCGATCTTGATCTCAGTGCCGCCATATTTGCTGATCAACACCTTATCACCCTTCTTGACTTCGAAAGGAATCTTGTTCCCAGAGTCATCCGTCTTACCAGTACCCAAGGATATAACCTTGGATTCGGTTGGTTTTTCCTTTGCAGAATCCGGAATGATGATNCCACCCTCGGACTGCTGCTCTTTTTCTTCGATCGGTTCCACAAGGACCCGGTCGCCGAGCGGTTTTACTTTTAGTGCCATNTTTATTTTGTCTTGCTGTGTTGGTTCCCGCTTTGGCGGGAAAATGTGCCGCGCTATCTTTCCGAAACCACTCAGTTCCGGCCAAGCACGACTAAATTATCAATTCGCTTTTTCCTCCACGACCTCAGCATCAATGATAGGTCCGTCATCCTTCTTGCCCGATTCGCCATCACCCACTGGCTTCTCCCCGCCGTCNGGTTCTGGGCCACCAGCTGCTTGGTCAGCCGCCTGTGCCTCCTGTGCGGCTTTGTAAATATCTCCGGAAGCATCCTGCACGGCTTGCTGGAGTTGATCCATCGCCGCTTTGATCGAGTCGGCGTCATCGCCTTTGAGCGACTCNTTGAGCCCGTTATTNGCAGACTCCAGAGCGTTCTTCTTATCGCCTGATAGCTTGTCCCCGTTTTCCTTGAGCATCTTTTCCGTCTGGTAAGACAGATTATCCGCGTTGTTACGAATATCCACCCCCTCACGGCGTTTCTTATCCTCCTCGGCATGTGTCTCAGCNTCCTGCTTCATCTTTTCTATATCATTATCCGAGAGGCCGCTGCTTGCGGTAATGGTAATCTTCTGCTCCTTCCCTGTCCCTAAATCCTTGGCATTCACATTCAGAATGCCGTTGGCATCAATATCGAAAGTCACCTCGATTTGNGGCGTACCTCGTGGAGCTGGCGGAATTTCGGTCAACTGAAATTTGCCGATACTCTTGTTGTCATTTGCAAACTCTCGCTCACCCTGTAGCACGTGGATATCCACAGCCGGCTGATTATCAGCAGCCGTGGAAAAGATTTCNGATTTCTTAGTTGGAATAGTAGTATTNCGCTCAATAAGCTTGGTCATCACCGCACCCATGGTCTCAATTCCAAGTGAAAGCGGCGTTACATCNAGTAGCAACACATCCTTAACATCACCCTTCAGCACCCCGCCCTGAATCGCGGCNCCGACGGCAACCACCTCGTCCGGATTAACTCCCTGGTTGGGCTTCCGACCGATAAGCGCCTCGGCAGCCTCCACGACCTTTGGCATACGCGTCATNCCTCCGACTAGAACGAGATCCTTAACATCGCTCGCGGTGACGTCGGCGTCCTTAAAGCAAGCCTCCACCGGCCCGTGCGTCCTCTCAAACAATTTCTCGCAAAGCTGCTCCAGCTTAGCTCGCGACAACTGCAAATTAATGTGCTTGGGGCCGCTGGCATCAGCTGTGATAAACGGAAGATTCATATCGTAGCTGGTAGAACTCGAAAGGGAAATCTTGGCCTTCTCAGCTTCCTCCTTGATGCGCTGCATTGCGTCAGGCTGGGTTCGCAAATCCATGCCGTTCTCATCCTTGAACGAGTCGATAACCCAGTCGATAACCGCATTGTCCCAGTCGTCNCCGCCGAGTTGGGNGTCACCGTTAGTCGCCTTAACCTCGAATACACCATCGCCGATCTCCAACACCGAAATATCAAATGTCCCGCCACCCAGATCATACACAGCAATATTTTGATCAGTCTTCTTGTCGAGTCCGTAAGCTAACGAAGCAGCCGTCGGTTCATTGATGATTCGTAATACTTCCAAGCCAGCGATCTTACCCGCGTCCTTNGTCGCCTGACGCTGTGTATCATTNTAGTAGGCGGGCACCGTGATCACAGCCTCAGTAATCGTTTCCCCCAGACGCATCTCAGCATCCGCCTTAAGTTTACTGAGGATCATTGCAGAAACCTCTGGCGGACTGTACTGCTTGATCTCACCTTTCACCTCTACCTCAACGGCGGCATCACCATTGGACGCCTTGACAACCTTGTAAGGCACTCGCTTAATATCCTCACCTATCTCATCAAATTTACGTCCCATGAATCGCTTAATGGAGAAAACGGTGTTTTCCGGATTGGTGACAGCTTGTCGCTTGGCAGCATCACCCACCAGCCGCTCTCCATCCTTCGCAAACGCCACCACCGAAGGTGTCGTGCGACGACCTTCAGAATTTTCAAGAACGAGCGGTTCCCCACCATCCATAACAGACATGCAGGAATTCGTCGTACCTAGATCAATNCCTAAAACTTTTCCCATAACAATCGCCGTCACAATTAAGCAACCAAGATGCCAAACAGGCAAATATGTTTATAAATAATTGGTAATTAGTAATTTAATATATACAATAATAGTTTATTTAGGCCTAAAAAAAGAGACATGTGCGACATATTGTCCCCAAGTTCTTTTATTGGCATAGAGTGATGTCTCTCCTTGATTAATTTCTCCAATAAAGGATCAGCCAAGGAGATTTGCCGATTATTTNTCACCGAATGGATTATCCATACTATCGGTGGATTCATCGAAAGGATTATCCTTAGGTCGGCGCTTCGCCAATGTCATGACNGAATTGGCCGTTTTAGAATTGGATGGCTTCGGAGCAAGAATCGGTGAGAAGATCAAATANGCCCATGGTAAAAACAGATGCCCGACCCAAANAATGATCAGTGCCACTAGGTCGAGTTGCTTCAGACCATAAAGTACAATGGCCACATTCATCACCAGCACGCCTGGNAGATGGGCGGCAATTGCCAATTTCCTTGCCCCCATCCAACTAACTCGGCGCATTGAGAAAACCTTGACCGGAAACATGTACAGTACCCCCAATGCAGACCAAGCAATCAGCAGTGTAATGACGACCAAAACACCGAGCCCTATGAGAACCATNTGGGAACGNGCCCCCCACNACGGCCCGAGAAAGCTCTTGTTGAATGATATGATCCAGCCTTTGATGTAAGCGACCGGCAATACTCCAAGGCCGAGACTACTAGCAATTTTTAGTTCGTCAGGGCCGAATGCCAGCACCAGATCGNNGGTCTCGACAACATTAGTGAAACCAGTCGGCCGTACATCNATTCTCATGAACGGCCCCTCCTGCTGAACCACTGTCCCGCTCGGCCATTCAAGGCGTCCACCACGAATCTCTCCATTGGATGGCATTTGATTGATCGATTTTTCGATCACTGGCATCCAACCTTGGTTAACGAACCAGACTACAACGACGGCAACCGTCAGAGCAAAAACCAGTTCCACCGTCAGCAACCGCCAACGGCTGGCCACAGCAAACCGGGCCACACCCACGAACGTCAACGGCTGCCAAGCCTCCTTCGGTTGATCTTCGGCCACGCTATCCGCACGCTACCCACAGGCAACCTACTGGCAAACTCAAAACCATCAATCTGATCCGATCCATCTCAATCAAAAACATAAAAACACCCTATTAATGTCACTTTTTGAACTTGACGCTGAAGAAGTGAAACGTCAAAATAACTCCGGTTGCGCTTGTTTTATGTGGCAATCCTGTTAAGTTAATCTTTGGTGAGGGAGTAAAGTCGGAGAGCAATCTGCCGGCTTTTTTGTTCGACGCGAACGGTTTTTTGCTTGTCGAAAGTTAAGAACGATGAATGCAGAGTTTATAGCCAGCATGGAATATTGGGAGCGCGAAAAGGGGCTCGATCGCGAGATATTAATTAGTGCTGTCGAAGACGCAATGGTTTCCGCCGCCAAACGGGCAGTAGGCCCGGCACGGGAGTTGCGGTGCGAAATCGACCGAAAGGATGGAGATATCCGCGCCTTTGCTTCGCTGATAGTGGTGGAAAATGTCACAGATAAACAAAGCGAGATCAGCCTTGCATCAGCACAACGATTCAACGAAACCGCTCAGATAGGTGAAGAGATTGAAGTCGAAGTCACTCCAAAAAACTTTGGCCGGATTGCCTCTCAAAACGCCAAACAAGCGCTTATGCAAGCCATTCGTCGTGCGGAAAAAGCATTGGTTTACTCCGAGTTTCAGGATCGTGTTGGAGACATCGTCAGCGGTGAGGTTCGTGGGTTTGACCGCTCCGACGTCCTCATAGATTTGGGTAAATTCGAAGCTCTGCTACCTAACCGGGAACGCGTGCCAACCGAGGAGTACCAGCGTGGCGAACGCATCCGGTGTCTCGTCAAGGCGGTGCAGGGTTCAGACAGTCGTTCCGAAATCATCCTCTCCCGAAGAGACACCGAGTTTGTGCTTAAGCTATTCCAACTAGAAGTATCAGAGATAAATGACGGCACGATCGAAATCAAATCGATCGCCCGTGAACCTGGCTTCCGGACTAAATTAGCTGTACATTCAAGAGACGAAAAAGTTGATCCGGTGGGAGCCTGCGTTGGCCTTCGAGGCCAACGGGTGAAAAACATTGTCCGCGAACTCAACAACGAGAAAATCGACATTATTAGATGGGACACCGAAATCGAAACTTATGTCACCAACTCCCTCGCACCGGCGCAACTAAAGCGACTTGAAATTGAACCGGAGAAAAAGAGAGTACACATTCTGGTTGAACCAGACCAACTCTCGCTTGCCATCGGACGCCGCGGACAAAATGCACGCCTAACGAGTATTCTTACTGGTTGGCAGATCGATATCGACGCCGAAGAAGAGGTGCGGGTTGGCTTTGAAGAACAGGTCGCAGATGCCGTGGATGCACTGGCCACAATACCTGGCATTGAGAAGGAACAGGCTGACGCCCTGGTGCATGCCGGATTACTAACATTGGACTCTCTAATTGGCGTCGAAGCGGAGGATCTTGCTGATATCCCAGGCCTAGCGGATCACGCCGAGACGGTGCTGTCCGCGGCAAAGGCCGAAAAGGAACGCCGCGCTGGAACCAATACCGACACACCGACGGAAGAGTCGGCCAACGAATTCGAAATTGGGGAAATCAAAGTCGAAACAACATCTACCCCGGACGAAGAACAAACCGCCCCGAAGACGGGCGACGAATAACTGAGGAGATTGATATGCCCTTTGGCTAAGCAGCCATTCCTGCTTGGACATAGGCAAAAAAGACAATTATTTATATGCCTGTTCGCATTTACGAGATTGCCAAAAAGACAGGAATCCCGAGCAAGGATGTTCTGGCAAAGGCCAAAGAGTTGGGAATCACCAACGCAAAAGTTGCTTCCAGTACACTCGACAAGATCACCGCCGAATACTTAGAGGAGCAAATTTCCGGAACCCAAGAACCCGAGCATATCGAAGCGGAGGCTCCGACCAACGTAGAGCCGGTCATTATTACCGCACCCGCCGAGGAACCTGAGAACGACATCGAACAGGATGAAACTCATGAAAGCAATAAGGAATCCAAAGAAGAGGAACTCGAGGAAGAAGCCGAAAGCGATATAGGAAAAAAAGTGGGCTTTATCGAGCTAGGTAACATGCCTGTCCGCCCCGCAGTACGCGAACGCAAAAAGAAAAAGGAGAAAACAGGCAAAAAAGTAGCAAAACAAGATGACATAGAAAAAGTAAAGCCGCCTCCCGGTCGTGAATCTCGTAAACCCAAATACGAGGCCCCGCCCGACGCACCGCTGATCGCTGTGAAACCGCCTATCATAGTCCGCGACCTCGCCGAACAGATGAAGCGTAAGCCTTTCCAATTGATCGCTGACCTGATGTCGCTCAATGTTTTCGCTAACATTAACCAATCCATTGAGGAACCGGTCGCGCGCGAGGTCTGTGCCAAGAACGGCTTCCGCTTCCGACTCGAGCGCCGCGAACGTGGTGCCGGCCTTGTCAAAGTATCGACTCGGAAAAAAGTTGTACTGGACGCCGAAGACAGCGAGGAGGACTTGAAACCCCGTGCGCCGGTGGTAACCATCATGGGACACGTCGACCACGGAAAAACCACGCTGCTCGACGTNATCCGACAGTCAAATATCACAGCTGGCGAAGCCGGCGGTATTACGCAGCACATTGGCGCTTATACAATTGACGTGCCTCACCCTGAGCACCCGAAGAAACTAGAACAGATAACATTTCTCGACACACCTGGGCATGCTGCATTCAGCGCTATGCGCGCCCGAGGAGCAAACGTAACAGACATCGTTATTCTCGTTATAGGCGCAGACGACGGGGTCATGCCGCAGACCATGGAGGCCCTAAGCCACGCGCAGGCCGCCGAGGTCCCGATTATTGTAGCAGTCAATAAAATCGATCATCCCAGCGCTAACCCAAATATAGTGCGCACCCAGCTGCAAGAAAAAGGTGTCGTCTGCGAAGAATGGGGGGGTGAAACTATTTTCGTCGATGTCTCAGCATTAAAAAAAACAAACATCGACAAACTTCTGGGCATGGTACTACTTCAGGCCGAGGTCCTTGAACTCATGGCCAACCCAAACCGCAAGGCAGTCGGAAACGTTGTCGAATCCGGCAAGGAGGCAGGCGGACCGACTGCCACACTGCTCGTCCGAAAAGGCACACTTAGAGTGGGCGATATCATGGTTTGCGGCAATTTCTTTGGCAAAGTACGTGCACTGGTGGATCATGAAGGCAAGCGCATAAAGCAGGCCGGACCCTCCTCTGCTGTAAAAGTACTGGGCCTCAACGGAGTACCAGGGGCAGGTGCCGAATTCAACATCCTCCCCAACGAAAAGGAAGCGCGAAACCTATGCGAGGAGCGCGAAACCAAAGAGCGGAACGAAGCCGTCTCCCAAAGACGCAAGATGACGCTCGAATCACTTTTTAACCAGACCAAGTCAGACGAAAACAAGCTTCTCAAGCTAGTCATCAAAGCCGACACACAAGGCTCTGTCGAAGCCATTGTCGATTCCATCCAGAAAATTGAGTCAGATAAAGTGCAAGTTGAGATAGTCCACTCCGGCGTCGGCTCCATCTCCGAATCCGATACCACACTAGCCAGCGCTTCGGATGCGGTTATACTTGGTTTCCACGCCAAGATTGATACCGGCGTCGGCGACGTCGCTAAGCGCGAAGGCGTACAAATCAAACTTTATGCGATCATCTACGAATTGATCGACGAGGTGAAGGAAGCTATGTCCGGTCTTCTCGATCCGTTAATGAAAGACGTCGTCACCGGCCAGGCAGAGGTAAGAAAGATTTTTGAGCTGAGCAAGGGCGGTAATGTCGCCGGATGTGCTGTAATTAGTGGTAAAATCGTACGAGGCAAGATGCGTGTCGTACGAAAGGGGAACCTTGTTTACGAAGGCATCTCACACACTCTCAAACGATTCAAAGACGAAGTCAACGAGGTGCGCTCAGGAATGGAGTGTGGCATCCGGCTAGATGGCTTCGACGACTTTCAGGAAGGCGACATTGTCGAGTGCTACATGCAGGAAAAAGTCGCTCAATCACTATAATTGACCGTCCGTCCGAGTTATGCCCAACTTGCGCCACATGCGCGTGCGAGAGTTGCTAAAGCGGGAACTCAACGAGATTTTCCGGCGCGAATTCCCGGTCGAACTTGGCCTAGTCAGCGTCAGTGAAGTGGGTGTCTCCAACGACCTCCATTCAGCCACCGTCTTTGTCTCCTCCATCGGCGACGAACCAACCCGACGGAAGGCATTCCGTGCCGTCCGGAAGGCAGCTGGAAAAATCCAAGCCAAGCTTGGCCAAGCTGTCGAGCTGCGCTATACGCCTCGGCTAAAGTTCGCCATCGACGAAACCCGCAACCGAGGTGAACGGGTGCTGAACATTCTAGACGAGATCAACAAAGAAATCCCGCTTGGCCAAACCCATGAAAAAGGATCTACTGAAAACGATTGACCGGATCCTCGAGATTCTCCAAGAGAGCCACACAATCGCCATCTGCAGTCATATGCGACCGGACGGTGACTGTATCGGCTCGACACTTGGCTTGGCACTGTCGCTGCTCGAACAAGGCAAAGAAGTCATCTGCTGGAACCAGGATCCCATCCCAAAAAAACTGCGATTCCTTGATCCAGATCAGCTCATTCAGACACCGCGACCAATCAACCGCTCGTTTGATTGCGTCATTGCTGTCGACTCGGCGAGCATCGACCGTCTAGGCACAGTCCAAGGGTACATTGCCAACCGGAAAACACTGATCAACATCGACCACCACACCAGCAACACCCAATTTGGGGACGTGAACTGGATCGCCAGCAAGGAGCCGTCTAGCGGAGAACTAGTCTACCAACTAATTCGTAAGGCGGGCTGGGAGATCACGCATCGTATAGCCGACTGCCTATTCACAGCCATCTCGACCGACACCGGCTCGTTTCAGTACCCCACAACCTTGCCAGCGACTTACTATACTGCCGGCGATCTTGTCAAAAAAGGCGCTGACCTCGCCACCGTTTGCGATGAGGTCTACCAATCTTACCCACTGTCCCGTGTTAAACTGCTCCGACACGTATACAATAAGTTCCGTCTAACCCACGACAACGAGATCGCCTACTTTTGGCTCAAGAAAGAGGACTTCACTCGTACCGGCGCAAGCGCTAGTGACACTGAGGGATTGATCGACCATGTCCGTGCTATAGAACCAGTGATTGTAGCCTGCGTGTTCGAGGAATTGGAGCCAGAGCTGATCCGCGTTAGCCTACGCTCCAAGGACAAAAGTTTGAACGTTAGCGACATTGCCGGACAGTTCGGCGGCGGCGGACACCAAGCCGCAGCAGGGGCTCGCATTGTCGGCCGACCTATGGGGGTTCAGCGCCGCGTGATTCACGCTATTCGCCGGGCACTGAACAAGTGCCCGTCATGAGCATGAAGGAGTTCAACGCATTGGACGGCGCGCTCCTAATAGACAAGCCGGCTGGCCCGACCTCGCACGACATAGTCGATACCGTCCGCCAATGTTACCGCATTAAAAAAGTCGGCCACTGCGGCACGTTGGATCCGGCCGCCACCGGACTACTAGTCCTGCTGCTCGGCCGGGCTACAAAGCTATCCGAAAAACTTATGGCCGACGACAAGGTATACGTTGGATCTATAAAACTTGGCCAAACAACTAATACCTACGATGCCGATGGCGAAACCATTGAAAACAAACTTGTCCCTGACCTAACCCTAAAGATGCTTCAGAAGGCGGCCAACGACTTTCTCGGCGACCAGATGCAATTGCCACCTATGGTAAGTGCTATAAAGATCAACGGCACTCCGCTGCACAAACTCGCCCGAAAAGGACTTGAGGTTGAGCGGCGCGAACGTTTCATACACCTTTACAAGTTCCTGATCAGCGCATATGAGCCACCGATCGCCTGGTTCAAAATCGCCTGCACTAAGGGAACCTATGTTCGCTCACTAGCGCATGACTTTGGCCGAGCACTAGGTTGCGGAGCCCATCTCGCAGGACTGCGCCGGACAACTTCCGGTCGATTCAAGGTTAGCGCCGCAACCCAGCTAGAAGAGCTTACCGATCTCTCTTCGGCCGACCTAGCCAAACGCGTCTTGCCAATGCTCCAACTTTCCGTTGCCGAGCCGTGAAACTCATCAACCAACCGAGCGATCTAGGCGGCAGAAATCGCAAAGTATGCCTCGCAATCGGCATGTTCGACGGTGTGCATCTCGGCCATCAACAGGTGCTGCGGCAAGCGATCGAGCAAAGTCATCAGCATGAGGCGTTGTCCGTCGCGATTACCTTTGACCGCCATCCCGCCACCGTAATCGCCCCAGATAAAGTCCCTGCCCTGCTGCAAACCCGTAACCAGCGGCTACGCGCCATCGAGTCACTTGGCGTCGACGCCGCACTCGTCATCCGATTTGACAAGTCCTTCTGTAGCAAACCCGGTGAGTTGTTTATCCGCGAAATGGCCACCGACTTCGGCTCTATCCGCAGCATCTCTGTCGGTGCGAACTTTACCTTTGGCCATCGACGCGATGGCAACGTAGAACTGCTCCGCATACTTGGCCAAGCGCTTGATTTTCGTGTATACGGCCTGAAGGCCGTAGCAATCGATGGCAAACCAGTGAGCAGCACTCGCATCCGTATCGCCGTTCGCGAAGGCAAGCTTGACACCGCTGGACAAATGCTCGGCCGAACATTCGCGATACAAGGCAATATCGTCCGAGGGGACGGCCGCGGCCGCGAACTCGGCTTCCCCACGGCTAACCTCGCCACCTGCGGCCTAGCCCTACCACCAAACGGCGTTTACGCCGCACATGCCCGGCTAGGCCTAACAACCTACCGCGCTGTTCTCAATATCGGCTTTCGACCCACCATCCCCGAGCCTAATCCTAAGCCACAAGTCGAGGCACATTTATTAGACTTCGACGACGACATTTACGGTCAATTGATCGAACTCGAGTTGATTGAATGGCTCCGTGACGAACAAAGGTTCAGCTCAGCCGACGAATTGGCTATGCAGATTAAACATGATATCAAGAACGCCCGTTCCTTGTTTTAATTTCAAAAAAGGCCAATACTCCCCCGCCGATGAACGGAGGTATTACAGCGATCAACGAGGAAGTCGAGCGTACNAGCGCATTCGTGCAGCCACTACTCGGGGAAATGGGCAAGGTCGTCGTAGGTCAAAAGACTCTGATCGAAAGATTGATCATCGGCCTACTGGCCAACGGCCATGTACTACTCGAAGGTGTGCCTGGTTTGGCTAAAACTCTCTCGATAAAATCGCTCGCCCACTGCATAAACGCCCAATTCGCACGACTACAGTTCACACCGGACATGCTACCGGCTGACGTTGTCGGCACACAGATTTACAACCCACAATCCGGCAATTTCACAACACGGCAGGGCCCAGTTTTTGCCAACCTCGTACTGGCAGACGAAATCAACCGCGCCCCAGCCAANGTGCAGAGTGCCCTGCTCGAGGCGATGCAGGAGAGACAGGTCACTATCGGCGAAAAAACTTACCCACTNCCTGAGCCCTTCCTTGTACTAGCCACGCAAAACCCTATAGAGCAAGAAGGCACTTATCCACTGCCAGAAGCACAAGTAGACCGCTTTATGCTAAAGGTGAAAATCACTCACCCTGACCGTGATGAAGAACGACAGATCCTTGAACTTATGGGCCGGACTAACACCGCTCCAGAAACGCAGCAAGTTATCGCTGTCGACGACATCCTCAAAGCACGCGAAGTTATAAACAACATTTACATTGATGACAAAGTCAAGGACTACATCGTCGATATGGTCTGTTGCACACGTAACCCAGAACCTTACGGCATAGACGTTGCCGGCTTCATTCAACTTGGCGCCTCGCCGCGAGCCACCATCGCACTCACACTTTCGGCTAAAGCGCACGCCTTCTTACGTGGGCGCGGCTTTGTCACACCGCAGGACGTCAAGAGCGTCGCGCAGGATGTGCTTCGTCACCGTGTGTCGGTCACGTTCGAAGCAGAAGCTGAAGAGAAAAGCTCAGAAACGATTATNCAAAAAATCCTAGACAAACTCCCCGTGCCGTAAACGGAATCACCGNTTCGGCCGCAGTCCCGATGACTCGATGGCTCAAGAACTACTCNCCACAACGCTTCCTGNTTTCCTTCGGGCTGGCAGCGTTCATAGGCCTAATGGCATCGATCGCTTCGGAGNTGTTTGTACTTGGTATCGCATGGATTAATGAAGTTCTGTTCATTGCGCCGCACGCACGCAAGGGCAATGCCTCGGCGAAACTGCTCCCATGGCTCACACTAGTTGTACCGGTTATTGGTGGATTGATTGTAGGTGGATTACTAATCCTTCTGCGCGGTAACCGGCCGCATGGTATACCGGATGTCATATTCTCGTCACAAACCGGCAATAGCCACATACCTATCCGCAATGGAATACTGACCACACTCACTAACTTTACATCGATTGGCTTTGGCGCATCAGTAGGCATGTACGGCCCGTTGGCAAGCCTAGGCGCATTCGTCGGCTCACTTCTAGCTAAGATTACCGCAGACCACCGGCATTTGGGCGTCATCGCAATAGCGTGCGGAGTATCGTCAGCGATCTCGACCGCTTTCAATGCACCAATCGCCGGTGTTATATTTGCCCACGAGGTCATACTGCGACACTACTCCATTCGTGCCTTCGCGCCAGTGACTATTTCTGCCTATGTCAGTCAGGTGATGGCCACNGAAGTGTTTAACCGCCCACGCCTGCTTGAGGTTGGCGAGGTGAGCATCCAGCACGCTTACGAATATGGGGCATTCCTCCTAGTCGGGGTAGTAGGTGCAGCAGTGGCGCTCTTTTACATGCGGGGTGTTTTATTATCAGNCAAAATCGCCAACAAGATACCTCTGCCTCTATGGACAAAACCACCGCTGGCGGGACTGACGCTGGGTCTTGTTTGCCTCGCGGTGCCGGAGTTNCTTGGAGCCGGTTTGGAAACAACCAAGGCCACGCTAAACATCGAGCAGGTGCGAGGTGGTAATATCGACTATATCACAGGCATGACCACGATGAACGCGATTATCGACGCAAAGGAATTCGTACTCAAGGCACTACTGCTGCTCGCCATATTGTGCCTCGGCAAGGCGGTGATGACCGGATTTTGCCTTGGTATGGGGTTTGGAGGAGGCGTATTCAGTCCAGCACTGTTTATTGGAGCAACTTTTGGAGCATTGTTCGGCATAGCACTTGAAGCGCTCGTTCCCGGCTCACTTAACCTCTCATTCTATGCAATTTGCGGTATGGGTGCCGTGACGAGTGCCGTCATCGGAGCCCCAATCTCGACTATCCTAGTCGTATTCGAGCTGACCGAAAACTACGACTTAGCCAAGGCTGTGCTTATCAGCGTCGTTTTCTCGAACATAATCTGCTCCAGACTCTTTGGTCGCTCACTCTTCGACGTCCAATTACTCGCGCGTGGATTCGACTTCTCACTTGGCAAAGACAAAGTCGTTCTTCAGCAAAAAACCATTCGTAACTACGTCACGCACGAGTTTGTGAAAACATCTCCCGATACACTGTGCAGCCAGGCACTCGACCACCTGTTGGCTGCCGACCAAACCGAAGGCTACATTGTCAGTGAAGCAGACANCTATCTTGGCCAGATAACCCTAAATGAGTTGCTTCAAATTCAGCGTAATCCTGACAATCCTCATCCCACCGTTGGCGAACTCGCACAACACGAACAGATCACACTTACCGACATGACCTCCATTTTTGAAGCGATGAAAAAAGTTGAGGACTTTGTCGGTGAAAGTGTCCCGGTTGTGAGCGCCAAGGACCACCTCAAACTTGTCGGTGTCATCCCCGAGGGGAATATCTTCAAGGCCTTCTCTGATGCCATTGACGAAATACGCCAAGAGGAATACGGTGATAGCTAAGCCCGCTTGACACAGAACACCCCTTCCTCGACAGAACAGTCAACCTGTGAACCGGCGACATCAAAACCGTGCTTGGCCAAAAGGTTTACCAAGGTTTTCTGCGTATGGCGGTAAGAAAAAAAAAGCCGTAATGAGTGGCCGGCATCAAATTCAACTGACTCACCAGCGACGCTTAAATTGTGTGCCTTCATAAAAACAAAATCAGCTATAATCCTAAAAAATTCGTCAACCTCCTCAATCCCAAATCGCAACTGGCCCGCAGTCAGAGGCACCCCCAACCCCTCCACAAACGACAGCAACCAATCATAAGTTTCAGCGTTATCGTACTGTGGTAAAACAGTCTCCACTCCATGTCGATAATCGTCTCCGGGCGCAAGGTTGGCGCTGAGAAGCAACTGGTCGCCATCGCGTAGAGTCTCCGCCAAATGCGGCAAAATCACATTGGGNTCAAGGTTAGGAATCATTCCAAAGAAGGTGAACACTCGCCTGATTTTCGGCGAAATGATGCCGTCNAGCAGTTGACGAAGGTTAGACACATTGACCAAATCGAAAACCAGAGGATGGATTCGTTCTAACGGCAGTTCCGCCGCTGCCTGCTTGCTCGCCACCTTCACCATGGCTTGACTGACGTCGCATGGCAAGTAATCGACAATCGGGTGAGCCGACTTAAGTCTGGCCAGATACCTTGTATCCTTTTGGCCGCCACCGCATCCTAATCCGACGAGNCAAACCGGCTTGCCAGCCTCTTGGCCAAGCGAATCCTTAAACGCTAGGTCGTAAATCGACTGTACTCCAGCATCAGTTCGTGACGGTGAATAAGCCCGGTGCACCGCAAGCCACTTCGCGGTCTGGCGTTCGCCGTGATACAAAAACTTGGGTGGCACATGACCAAGCCTTAGCGCGTCGANCAACTGTCGCCGAACGGCATCTGGCTCTTGGCTGGAATGAACGATCACGATAANAGGTGTTTATTCAGTGCGACTTTTTCATCTGCTTAAGTTGATCGGCCTCCGGTAGGTTTTTGTAATGGTCATCCAGTGGATAGCAGCCACTGATCAGACCATTGCGTGGACCGGTGGTGCAGTCGCTGAATGTACGGCAGATGCGCCTTGACATCAGTCTACCCTTGGCCATCCCGTCCGGAAACATATCTGGGTAGCTCAATATCATCCGTCCCAAACCAACGACATCGACCCACTCATCACGCACGAGGCGCTGTGTAACATTCGGCAGATAATCCTGAAGGTAGCTGTAGGCACAGCCGGCGATCGCTATATTTGACGGTGCGGCTTCGCGAATGCAACGAACGACCCGGACCTGTCGCTCGACATCTACTAGCGGGTCATACGCCGGTTGATAGCCGTCGGATGGCGGATAAGCCGCCGGACGCTGAATGTGCGGATTGTAGTACGGCGAGCCAGCGCTGAGACTGACTAGTTTGACTCCCAANTCTGCGCATAGTTTCACGAATGACTTCGGCTCTGTGAGATCAATTTCAAGTGGATTTTTAGGATTTAGCCCAAACCCATAATAATATGGCAAACAATGTNAAAAATCCTCAGGGATACCGGGACCGAGCTTGCCCGACTGCGACCGGGCCGGGTCTGGACAAAACGGCACAAAGTCAAACGCGCTTAAACGCACAATCACGTCGATATCATTCCGGTCAGCACGAATACCATCGATGATCTCGCACAGAATTCGGGTACGATTCTCAAACGAACCACCATACCGACCGGGCCGCGTGTGGGCACTCAGAAATTCGTGGAGCAGATAACCGTGGCAATGCTTGATATCGATGAAGTCAGCCCCCGATTCAGCGGCGATCCGAGCAGAGCGGACATAGTCGCGGACGAGTTCGGTAATCTCGTCGTCGGTCAAAACCTGGCTATTACTGGTAACATTGAATTTCGCGTCGAGAATCGGATGCCTGTAGGCGACTCGGGGTTCGTACCGAGTTTTCTTATTGGGCCGGCAAAATCGTCCCGAGTGTGTGAGTTGAAAACCAATCGCCAGATCCTCAATCGAATCATAGCTTGCGGCGTGTGCCGCGACCAATGCATCGCGCAGACCGGCGATTTCGACTTGGTTTATCTTATTTANAATGAGTTGNTTCGGGTTGGCTCGACCGTCGGAACGCACGGCCATTGCCTCACCGCCAAGAATTAGCTTGGCCCCACTTTCACCAAAACGCTGCCAACGGCGGGTTATTTTGTCGGTCACGCCTCCGATTGTTGTGCCATCCCAGCCTTCCATCGGATGGATTGCGATGCGGTTACCGGGCGTCTTGCCTCCAAGGCTGATTCGGTCGAGAGGTTTGGCCAAGGGCGACTCGGCGTATGGCAGAATCACGTCATCGCATGGTAGGTCGATGCCAAGTGAGCATACATGCTTACAAAAAGCTTGCGGGGTTTTTAGCGACGGGATTCGCGTCAGTTTAAATGACTCTGCCACGGCGTATCAGTAGTCAAAGAAAGTCAGATAGTTTTCGCCTCTCGCCTCTCGGAGGAGCAACAATGCCAGTTCGCGCATGTGATAGTCACCCCACATAGAGCTTTCGCCGCATGGGATTTTACGACCATGCGGAATGTAATCCCAGCCGTTCGGCCGATGATAAACCGAGTGCAAAAGCACCCCCTGATGCTTGGCATCCGTAGATAGATATGGCTCCTGCAACAATGTGTTGGCGACGGTTAAACCCGCCTGGCGGTAGCGGTTTCCATCAAGTTTTTTGCCTGCATTGATCAGATAGTTTCCCAAACGTATCAAGCCCTGCGCAGCAATCGCCCCCGCGGAGGAATCTATTGGTTCAAAATCATTGCATGGATCCGAGCGTTTGGCCAAGTAATTACCCAAACGATACAGTTGCGGCGCGCCAGTATCCCAGATAGGGACGCCGTCGACGCAACTGTTTGAGAGATAAAAATCGGCGGTTGCAGTGGCAGCCTTAAGCAGCATAGCGGTCAACTTGCGCCGCCCTCCATGCGACTTAAGCGCGGGGTCTGTAAGTGTACGGAAATACTCAAGTTGCTCTGCATATCCACAGACCGCCCAGGCCAAACCGCGCGTCCATGTACTAAACGGCGAATAGCCCTGCTGCGAGTTTGGACATCGGTAACTACCGTCGTTTAGATTAAAAATACTCTCGTGCGCGGTGCGGCCGCGCTCGTCATACTCATCACGACCCTCGCCATAATAAACCCCATACTCCGCCGTCACCTCAGCATGCTCAACNAGCCGTCCGAGTAGGGAGATTCTCCGGTCTCNCTCNCCCATTAGAGCATGGCCAAGCTGATGCGCAACGGCAAGGGAACGCAGTGAGCGAATCGTGTCGATGAATAGCGAGTGCGGACCGTTGAACGAGTAAATATATCCGCCGCCGGGGATTTCGGTCCATCGAGCCGCCTGCACAGCGCCGGATACCTTGAGCGCTAGCTCATAACACTCCAGTTCTCCCTGGTTGTGGATGAGCTTCCCCTCCCGCATGAGGCGGCGAAGGTTACCGTAGGTGGATACGTTATTAAATCCGTGATCATGTACGCCGATGTGCGACACGTGTGAAGCCATATTTCGGACCGTCCCACGTTGACCTATCTTCAAAAACTGCGCGTCGCCGGTAGCATCATACTGCAACAAAGCTGAGCCGTATTGAAAACCCTGCGTCCACTCGGTCCANCCGCGTGTTGTGTATTGACCATTCANGGTAAATACCGGCGTACCCTTAANCGCACGCCAATTTTTTTGAATGGATAAAATCTTCTGTCCGGACAACTCGAAGAACTGTTCCAGTTTAGGAACCAGCTGTTTCAGAGTGCTTTTACGATCAATTTTGATTGCCATTGATTAAAGTATGCGGATGTGGAAGCCGCCATCCACATTGAACACATCACCTGTGGTGAACGAAAACGCACCGTTTGCCAGCACCGCGACCGCCCGACCAACATCGCCTGGCTCGCCCCANCGCCGGATCGGCGTTAGCCCTTCAGTAATGAGTTTGTCATATTTTCCCTTCACCGGCGCNGTCATGTCGGAGGTAATCACACCAGGGCAAATCTCGTACACATTGATACCTTTGTCAGCCAGACGCGCCGCAAAAAGCTTGGTAACCATCCCAAGGCCAGCCTTGGCTACACAGTAATCGCCGCGGTTAGTCGAAACAGCGTGGGCACTGACCGATGAGATGTTGATGATTTTCGGGTGACACTCTTGATCCNCCTCAGCCTGCTCAATCATCCATCGGGCAGCAAGCTGGCTTAGAAAGAAAGGNCCCTTGAGATTAACCGCCATAAGGGCATCCCAGTTTTCTTCGGTGGCGTTAAGCAGGTCGGCGCGACCGATGGAAGTAATACCAGCGTTATTCACGAGCAGATCCAGCCTGCCAAGCGACTCCCGAGTGAACCGGATCAGCTGCTCACGATCCACCGCTTGACCAACGTTGGCCTGACACAACTCGACACGTATTTCATGCCCNGNATNATAAGCACTTTCAATGCATCGCTTGGCCGTATCCGCAGCGGCAGACTGATTGGCAGCGAAATTTAGAACCATATCGAACCCCTCCGCTGCAAGTTCAAACGCAATGCCCCGGCCAATACCACGCGATGCGCCAGTGATGAGTGCCACCTGATTCATTCGCAAGGAATACTAAAGAACAAGCGTTCGAATGAACATTCAAAACACCACTTTAGCCAAGCGGATAAAACTTTAGTTTTTATCAAAAAGAACTGGTTAAGCTACCATGGCATACGGATATTATCGATTCCATCCTAATTTTGAAAACGCTGACTACCCGCTTAGAAGACTTCAATTTATTAACCTAGTAAAGAGACAACAACGCCAATGAGAGCTAGGTACACAAAAAATTGAGCAAAGCCAGTGATGATTGTAGCAAGGATGGTATTCGGCCATATTACTGCATCAGTAAATTACCAAAACATTATCAATAATAATTATAAAACCTCCAGACCCCAAAACGCCCAAATTAGGGGCATAAGAATAATCGCAGGAACACCGCAACCAAGCCCACAAACCTTCATACCTATGTAAAGCGAAACTGAATTTGCTAAATTCAGAACCCCAAATAACAAAATTGTTGAACCAACAGTGCTAATTGATTCCCAACCAAAGAATACACCCAAATCTATCATGATTAATGGGATTAGTATTAGAATTAGATATTAACCAGAATATAACATCCAGTTTTTAACGACAAAGGTTTTATTTTTTATATCTATTCATACCTTTATGGAAAACCTGTCTTCTTTGATTGCTTGAAACTTGTTTTATTTTCATCAGGCGATTCTTTTTCGATGAAAAAATTCTCATTACAAGTTTGGCATGTCACAATAAACCCCATCTAACCTCTAGCAACTGAAAGTGGCTCATTGCAATACGGACAACTAACATCGAATGAATTTTATAAAAAAATAATTTATATAAAAATTAATCTTTTTATTTAAATTGTGAAAATCGAGTTCAAATAACTTGCTACACCTTCTTGCTGACGATCCGCACCAGCGCCTGCTGAATCAATAGCGTGTCGTCCGTACCCGATGAGACCAACTGACGGTTGCAGTGCAATAGAATCTCCATCGCTTCAGCCAATTCCTCCACTGTGTAGCGGCGGGCGTGCCCAAGAGCGTTAAAGAGCATGTACGGATGCATCGCCTTTGGGTTGAATTTCCGGTCGACCGGCAACCTTTCGTCCGGAATAGCCTCGAGCTGAGACTTGAACTGCGGATATGCCGCACCGGGACGAATCCACTTTAGCCGCAACATTTCCCGTAGAAAAATCATCGTTCGGACCTTCGATATCAGGCCATATAGCAACGCGATAGGAGATTTTTTGGCGTCGAGCCTCACCTCCCACAACTCTTCGTCGAGCACACGCAGTAACCTGGGCAGGTTCCGCTCTCCAAACGCATCAGCCAGCGCGAACGCCTTAGACTGCTTAGTGCGAGTCGCGATAGCATGCACATCCTGCCGAGTAACCTCTTCACGCTCACCTAAATAAACCGATAGCTTGTCGGACTCAATGTGCAACTGTTGCAGGTTTGTCCCGGACAACAGCACGAGTTCGTCGACCACGTTTGCTTCGATCTTTTTACCAAGTTCGGCTAGGCGTTGCCGTACGATCAGGGCAGCCCTATTGCCGCGCTCCTTATCGGCAACCGATAAATCCTCGACGGTACCGATCTTTTTTGCCGTCTTGAAAAAAGTCTTNCGTTTGTCAACCTTACCAGCACTTACCAGCACGCGTACTCCCTGCCAGTCGAATGTCTCCCAGCCCTTCGCCAAGCCGTTGAGTTGATCAGTCACATCCCGACTTGATGCAGTACGGTCGTCACCAAGAAAGTTGGCATCCCTTAGCCATACTACCTTGGATCCACCAAAAAACGGCAACGTCTGCACCGCCTCGTTCAACCTAGCCAAAGCATCCGATGCCTCGNCAGCGTTACGTACCACTCCGTCAATGATCTCGTGATCTTCCCCACCTGCGTCGGCGCACCACCCATCGTAAACCTGACCGGCACGGTCGCGCACTAGAAATGCCTCATCGCCAAAAACGAGGCAAAGTGGCTCGGTGGGAAACTGAGGTTTGGNAGATGNCATGCGAAGGCAATCAGCCCTGCTCCTGATCACCGGCCGAGTCCTGAATTTGCGACAGCACCTCGGACATGTCCTCCACCTCCTCAAANAGAGGTGCCGCCACATATACCGGTGACTTGTAATGGGCGGCTAACGCCAAACAGTCGCTTGGCCGAGCGTCGACTTCCACAATCTTACGCCCCAATTCGTTCTCCTGCTGGAGAACCATCCGGGCGAAATAAGTTGAGTTCTTCAAGTCCGTAATAACTGTCCGCAAAAGCCGGATGCCGAACCCGTCCAGCAAATGTCCGATCAAGTCGTGGGTCAGTGGCCGTTCCTTTGGGGTGTCATTNAGAAACATGCCGATCACAGCGCCCATGTTATGTTCGACTTGAATGACGAACACCTTCTCTTCGTTNCCAATGAACACGGCACAGCCGCTATTTGCGGGGAGAATCCCACGCACCTCGACCGATACAACATCTTGACTCATCAGCTGCAACCGTAACACCGACTACTCCGAAAACAAGCCCAGCTCATGGCAAAAAATCATGCCAAATCGGCATCGACAAGCTGTCTAACTACTTCCCCTGCAATAGCAAATCCAAAAGCGCCGGTTACAAATGTCGCTGCTCCGAATCCCCACTCGCAGTTAAGTTTCAACGATCCCTCATGATCGCCCATCTGAGCACGATTGGCACATACGGTTCCGTCTGGGTTTGGATAAACCGGGGGTTCCGTAGAGAAAACACAAGGCACACCCATCATTTTCCCGGCACGCGGAAAATTATATTCCTTACGCAAACNCGCCCTGACCTTGGATAACAGAGAATCCTGCACGGATTTGGATAAGTCCACAACCTGCACACGCGTACCATCCAGTCGCCCACCAGCCGCACCGCTGGTAATAACCGGAATACCTCGGCGACAACTCTCAGCGATCAACAAAACCTTATTACGAACATTATCGATGGCATCGACAACAAACTCAAAACCGTCCGACAAGATTGCTTCGCAAGTTTTTTCATTAAAAAACTGTAACCGCACTTCGACACTGCATTCAGGAGAAACTCGCTTAACGCGCTTGGACAACTCCTCTACCTTGTACTTACCAAAGCTACCGTCGAGCGCCGGCACTTGGCGGTTGACATTCGTCACGCACACTTCGTCGAGATCCACCAGTGTCAACGATCCGACCCCAGACCGGGCCAAGGCCTCAACNGNCCACGACCCCACNCCNCCTACACCAATNACACAAACCCGCGCTTGGCCAAGCGCCCGCAANCCCGCCATTCCGTATAACCGGGCTATGCCGCCGAATCGGTCTGATTGTTTGTTGTTACGATTCACTTCCGCATTCATACCCATCCATGCGCCTCGGNCCAAGCCTTGGCTTGATTAATTAGAACGAACCTTGTGCATTAGTTGGCGCAGCTTTAGTTTTCTCTCACCTCACGATTACTAAGATGAAATGTTTTTTTGCCCTTCTGTCAGTTGTACTACTTGGCTTTACCCANGCTGGAGCAAAGCCTAATGTGTTGTTCATTGCCATTGATGACTTAAACGATTGGATCGGTACGATGGGCGGACACCCGCAGGCCCGGACACCCAACCTTGACCTCCTAGCCAAGCGCGGAACGCTCTTTACGCGTGCCTACTGCCAGGCTCCAGCATGCAACCCATCACGTGCCTCGCTGATGACAGGATTCCTCCCATCAACCACCGGCGTCTACCTCAACAGCCAACCATGGCGTGCCGCCCTGCCGGACGCAGTAACATTACCGCAACATTATATGAAGCACGGCTATTGGGCAGGAAGAGCAGGCAAAATTTATCACGGGCGATTTCCTGACCCGCCGTCATGGAGCGTAAGCTGGCCCAACCCGAAAAGGAACAGACCGTTCGACCCTGTCCCGAATAAACGCCCGGTTAACGGTATCCAAAAGGCGGCCCACTTTGATTGGGGCCCACTCGATGTTAAGGATGAAGAGATGGGCGACTATAAGGTGACCANCTGGGTGATAGAGCAATTGGACCAACAACGCGATAAGCCNTTCTTTCTGGCATGTGGCATATACCGGCCGCATCTACCATGGTACGTGCCGAGGAAATACTTTGNTCTGTTCGATCATGAAAAACTGATCCTTCCTACCGTACCAGAGCACGATCTTAATGACATCCCTGACGCCGGTTTAAAGATGGCCAAACCAGAAAGCGACCACGCGAAGGTTATCCATCATGGTCAGTGGCGTAAGGCTGTACACGGGTATCTGGCTTCATCCGCCTTTGCTGATGCTCAAGTAGGGCGAGTAATTGCCGCGCTCGACAAAAGCGGTAAAGCCGGGAACACAATTATTGTATTGTGGACAGACCACGGGTGGCATCTCGGTGAGAAGAAACATTGGCGNAAGTTCGCCTTATGGGAAGAGGCTGGNCGAACACCATTGATGTTTGTCGTGCCCAAAGGCGTCGCTAATGCACTGCCAGAGGGTACGCACCCCGGTTCAAGGGTGGAATATCCGGTGGGTCTAATCGACCTTTATCCGACATTAATAGAATTGTGCGGACTACCAGCTAACCCGTCAAATGAGGGGCGAAGTCTCGTACCACTGCTCGCGGATGAAAAGTCTAATTGGGAACGCCCTGTCCTGACAACGCACGGGCGAAATAACCACAGCCTACGGACAACTCGGTGGCGATACATTCGCTACGCGGACGGAAGCGAGGAACTGTACGACCACGAGGCAGANCCTAACGANTGGCGAAATGTCGCTAACCGCCCGGACTTGGCAAATATAAAGCAGCGATTGACAAAGTGGCTGCCCAAGAAAAANGCTCTGAACGCAAGAAAAATCAAAAATTAACCTGCTCGGCCGACTTCATAAGTCATTTCAACGGTAGCGGCAATTGGAACTTTTTATAAGCCGCCACTCTNGGTTTTATTNCTCAAAANGTTCAACGNAAAAATAAATACAGGGCGAGACTNCATACGGAGTAAGTCCCACCCTGTCACCCCTTCACTTGAAGGGATTTCNGAAAGAATCTTTCTCNGCCTCCCGCCGAGTCAACCCGTTTTTTCGTTTTTTCCGCGCTCGCCATGCCCAAACGGTTCCGGCATTCTGCGCGCGAATGAGGTTGCCTCCCTGCNCCACCTNCCTCTTTGNAAGTTTGGTTGGATTTTTTTACGCCATCCAACTGGCAGCACAACAAACTCAGCTGANCGACCTCTGGACTTCAGCTGCGCAGGGCGACCTCGGGCGGCTAACGGTAATACTAAAAACGAACATATCGCCAAATGCCCAAGATGAGGATGGCAACGGCCCTCTACATCATGCCGCTTGGAACAACAAACGTGAAACGATGCAACTGCTGCTCGACCACGGGGCCAACATCAACCTGCAAAACAATCAGCTCTGGACCCCTCTCCACTGGGCTTCACGCAACGGCCGGGCACAATCTGTTCAGTGGTTGCTGGATCATGGAGCTAAAGTGGATATACCTGCTTATCTGGACCAAACCGCCTTACACCTCGCAGCAAAACACAATTACATGGCCACGCTTAAACGACTTCTCGAAGCAGGAGCAGATCCTAATGCAAAAGATGTCTACGACCAGACACCGGTGCATCTTGCCGCGCTTGAAGGCTATACGACCATAATGATAGAACTNCTTCATCAAGGCGGNTATATAGAGGCTGAAACAGCATGGGGTGCCACGCCACTTAGTGCGGCAGCTGCTCGTGGTCGTACTTCAACCGTCGCCGCACTGCTCATACGGAAGGCCGAGGTGAATGCCGAAACCGACGACGGATGGACACCGTTATTTTCAGCAATTGTTGGTAAGTACAATAGTTCGGCCGTATTTCTCCGCAANAGTGGTGCAGACCTGAACATTGTCACTAAGGCCGGGAGTACACTGCTGCATGCCGCCGCCTCGAGTGGGATGGATGAATGGATTGTAGCACTGCTCGACGCTGGATTTGATGTGAATGTAGAGGACAGCGGTGGCCGTACTCCCCTCGACCACGCCCACGAGAATTTTTGGGAGGAAACNATTGATTTGCTTATTGCCAAAGGTGCCAAACAGGGTCGGAANCCAACGCTACACCACGCCGCCATATCCGGCGATTTGACCAGAGCACAGCGATTGATCGCCTCCGGGGCAAACTTGNCCAAGCGCGACGANTGGCATCTGCCGCCACGAAACTGGACGCCACTCCATTACGCCGCAGCGGGCGGGAGCGTGACTTTAGTTGACACACTCATCCGCTCCGGAGCCGATCCACGTACAATTGACTACTACGGCTGGACGCCAATGGTCGCAGCCTTGAACAAGCGCCATATCGCTGCCGCCAACATATTAAAAGTATGGGAGTCGCTCCCCGGAATTGTGCAGGTAAAATACGACGGGCAGATGANCTTCGAGATATTTGGTATCCCCGGCACACGGTGCNACATCGAGACATCGCTGGACTTGAAACAATGGAACCTCATTGGCCAAGTNACCCTAAAAACCAGCCGAACCCNTTTCCGCGACTTACGTCGCATCTGGCAACCCCACTGTTTCTATCGAGCCAAGGCGGTGGAATAGTTTCAGGCTGGCTCCAGCCGTGAACNAGTCGACGCCCAAGCAAATGCCNCNGCGGAAAACAGCATAAGNGCAGTCTCAGCACCGAGGGTGATCCAGGCAGCGGCAGTGTTGCCTTGCATGGGGAGAAACACGAAATAGAGAGCGGCGGAAATCACGCAACACGGCAGGCAACAGAGTACCGGTAGAAGATCGCGGTTTTCCGCCCACAATGCCCAAATAAACATCGCCGTGCCGACCGCAAAAAATTTGCCCAGAACCAGCACCGGCAGTAGACCCGAAGCNCTCACGAAAGCATCGCCGAACAGCAGTGGGTAAAGCCACTCGACGATCAACCATAGCCCGCTGGAAAACAGAAGACCCAAAGCCGCTGCGCCGCCGGCCAAAAGTAGCACACGCCGCCGGAACAGACCAACGTCCGCCTGCCGCCACATAACCAGCCGCGGTGCCATAATGATACCGAAGTAATGCAGGAACATCTGGAGCGCGATCACCAGTTGCTGCGCCGAGCCGAACAAGCCGCTACTGGTTTTCCCGAGCAGAAAATAAGTCATCGGCAGCGCCATGTTAGACAGCAGGAAATAGCTTATATTGAACGTCCAGATTAGCCATGCCTCGCGAAACAGCGCTCCGGCTCCGGCCAAGCGAGCGGGACTCAGACAGCGGAAGNCCAACGCAAGCGACATGCGCCACCACACCAAAGCAACCACCACCGAATTAGCACCGAGNAGAACAAATAAGTCACTACCCAAGGCCTGACCTTTTTTGAAAAACAGCAAAAACCAAAGACTCGCAAGGAACGCTGAAAGTGTCTGAAACCGGGAGGCACGCGGCATTTGTTCCGTCGCTTGGAATAGCCATGAATAGTCGAGGCTTAATACGAGCAAAAACAAGGCTCCAGCCAACCATGTCCAACGCTCCAACCCTTGAAGCGGACTTAGANAGACGCCTACCACCCACAACACGGCGGCAATAAGGCCCAGCGNAAATCGAAACGTAAAAATCGCNGGAGCAATCTCGCCTGCCTTTGCCAAGCCCTTAGCCACATGTCGCACTGCGACGGCGTCCAGTCCGAATGCAAGACACAACTGAAGNGTCATCGCCAGCGTAATGANCGTACGCGATACNCCGATATTATCTGGACCAAGACAGCGCGTGGCATACACCAGCCCGACGACCTGAAACAACTTACCCAGAACTTGCCAAAGCATTGTACCGGAGAAGTCGCGAAAAAGCTTGGTCCTGAAGAGGCCTTTCGAAGCGATGGGCTGNCTGGACTCGATATCGCTCAAAACTGATGGGTGAATGCCATTTGCACAATGCCCCAACTGCGGTCACGATACAGATTATGAAATGGCTCTGTGAACANGCCAAGCGCACCATAGCGGGTCGAGTATGCACCTCCTGAGAATCTCAACGCAGAATTCACGCCCTGCCAGCGCATGCCTAAGCCAACATACCGTGTCTCCAGTTCCGGCGCAGCGCTGGAAAGTAGAAGTGAGTCATCAATCTCGCCAGTGTCNCGATAACAGCGACCAGAAAGGCTGAAAAACCAACGGCCATCGATGTCCGCCTCAATGGTTTCATCCATAAACCNTGCATCGAACTGNGGTTCCTCTTGGGAATACCCGATACTCGACCGCAGCACCCAGTGCTCAGCAAGTGCCNAGTTGAGAGACAACNTACCGCCATAACGCATCTCGCGNCCNGTTGTGTCCGAGGCATATCCAGACAACTGGCTACGAAGCGACGGGCTCAATATATTCTCCAGCGTCAATGCGGCGGTGTGGGTATACAACTCATCTCGGCCTTGCGCCAAAGGTTNGAACGGTTTTTTTTCATAACCTGGAGCAATACTGTCGGCCTGCCAGGCGTAATCGAACTGGATAAAACTAGTTGTCGGCGAAACCTCCCAACGCACACCTACACCAAGATTAACACCGTGTGGCTTGGCCTCGCTGTAACCTTCNGGATATTCTTGTCTGTAAAACTCATTAAGCCAAAGTGATCGATAATCCTGNTANCCATCATAACCACCAAACGCCGAATTAAGAGTGATCGAAGGCGAAAGCGTGTGTCGGACCATCTCCTGTAAAGCATGACGGCGATCAGAAAGGCTCGCCGGTTGCCGCCAAAAAACAAATGCCTCCTCGGCAGGATCATAATCGAGATCAAGCGTGCCAAGACTATATGCTGTTCGGAATTCTGTGCCACCTCTGGCAAAAACATGTGTAGCTGTCGTGTCGGTAAGTAAAACATCATTTGACCAGAGCACATCTGTTCCCAACTCCAATCCATGCGTGGCGTGCAACTTTACAGATGGTAGCATTTTGTTGCGGTTATCCCCTTGCCGGATAAAGTCAATCACTTGTCGCACCTTATCAACTCCCTCATAGCCTGTGTGCGAGTAATCGATATTCCAGTTTCCTTGGCCGGCTGGTTTTGTTAGTACAACAACGAGTGGGATGCCCCGGCCGCCAAGCGACTGATACACCTTCCCTCCCTCATCATCCAACACAAGACTAATGCCAGTCTCTTTAATGTAGCGTCGCGTCCTGACCTCACGCCCTGGCTCGATATTCATCGAAACAACCCGTACTGGAATACCGGCAGGATTACCGCCTTTAGCCGCGTAATACTGATGCACATACGTCTCAAGTTCGGTCGAAACCTTTCGACACGGCACGCACCAATAGGCGAAAAAATCGAGTACGACGATTTGCCCGGAAAAATCGTCCAGCGAAACTGACTCTTTACTGCTGAATTTGTTTAGCTTAAACGAGGGAATCCCGGCACCAATCACAAACACCGGACAAAACAATGCGATGGTAAGGCAAAGAAACAGCCGCATGAAGATTACTTGCACGATGTACAGCCGGCAGCTTGACCACCACCAGACATAGCCGAACCGGGCTCAATTTGTGCGATCAATCGGTTTTGATAAACAAACACTCCGCTCTGTGAAAAAAGCATGTTCGGCTTCGAGACCAGCCGCTGCTCCGAAATACCCACTTGCCCTACGCCGGCACAGCCTATTGAACTGACAAGCAAACCAAACAATAGAATTTTTTTTATCACCGCCCGCATACTAGCAAACCGAAAAACAATAAGGGATCAAAAAATGGATTTAGATCAACCCAAACCGACTAATGAAAACAATAAACATTCAGACTCAGTGCCACTGCTTCCTAACAGGGATAAGCAGCCCTAAAAGCCAGGGATATATTTTGGCTCATAAACGGTCTCGTCGGTAACAGTTCGTAGATCATCAATAAACTTAGAGATACCTTGCTTTTCGCGTTCTCCAAGGTCGAAGTGAATGTGTTCGTGCAGATAATCGGCCCGTAGATTTGCATCGAAATCGGAGTGTATCGCGATGAGTTCATCGAGCCTGGCCAACCCGTTCCGGCTGGCATAGAGCAGCGCTTCACCTAGCCCTGATGGGCGCTGATCTCGGCGAATCGCCCACACAGCAAAAACAAACGGCAGACCGGTGTCCTCCCGCCACGCTTGGCCAAGGTCGAGAATATTGTGCTCATGCGGCGAACGCAAAAACTCGAGGCCCGGATTACCGATAAGCAGCACAGCATCCCGCTCCACGGCATGGGCATAGTCATCGAGCGGTTCGAGACGCGGACGGAGTCCCCTCCTAGCCAATATCACCTTGAGTAGGTTAAAGCTCGATAACGACGCGGTGTCACACTGTATGACTTCTACCTTTTCAAGTGGTTTTTTGTGTGCAACAAACACACTCATCACCGGCCCGTCTGACGCCACCGCAACACCATCGAGAATATCGTACAAGTCGTGAAACAGTACCTCAGTGAGACTGACCAGCCCAGCTGCGAGTTCACCGCAACGAAGCCGCTTGGCCAAGCGACTTGGAGGCAGAAACTCGGTTTCAGCCTCAATCCCATAGGTGAGCGGAACAGCATTTAGATACGGCACCGAGCCGATGAGCTTTTTACCCGGTTCCTCCATCATTCAGATCTTGGACAACACCTTCTCCCCTGCCCATTCGCGAATTGGCTCGTAGAATGTGTCGCGCTGAACAGGCACGCGCCCGGCCTCGCGGATGGCATTGATCATTTCGTTTTCTGTCTGCATTTGAGGCGTCTCCGCACCAGCCATATGGAAAATCTTCTCCTCCATTATAGTGCCGTGCAAATCGTTGGCGCCGTGGCAGAGTGCGACCTGCGCCAGTTTCAGCCCCATGCCGACCCAATAGGCTGTAATATGGTCGAAATTATCCAGATACAACCGCGCAACAGCTAAGGTGCGTAGCATGTCAAACCCGTCTGGTGAATACTTGACCGGTATACCGTTATTGTCCGGCTGGTAGGGCAAAGGAATGAACCCGGAGAATCCGCCGGTTTCATCCTGCAGCTCGCGCAACTGCCGCATGTGATCAACGCGATCTTCAAGTGTTTCGAGGTGACCGAACAGCATCGTGCAGGTGCTCCTACCACCGAGATTGTGCCAAGTGCGATGGACGTCAAGATACTCCTCCGCAGTCTCTTTACCACGAGCAATACTGTCGCGAACTTCCTGACGAAAAATCTCCGCGCCGCCGCCTGTTAGCGAATCTAGGCCAATTGATCGGAACTCGCCAAGCACCTCTGGCACCGGTTTTTTTGAGAGCCAGGCAAGATGCAAAATCTCGATCGCCGTAAAACACTTAAGCTTCAGCCGTTGATCAACTGCCTTCAACTCGCGAATCATTCCCGTGTAATAGGAGAATGGTAGCGACGGATGCAGACCACCGACGATGTGCAACTCAGTGATGCCAATCGAGAGTGCCTCCCGCGCCTTTTGAACCATGTCGGAAACCGCCAGCTCAAAACCGTCAGCATCACGCTTCTTGCGTGAGAAGGCGCAAAACTGACAGCTCAGTATGCAGTAGTTGGAGTAGTTGAAATAGCGGTTAAGAATATAACTTGCGAAGTCACCATTCTTGCGCCGGTTAACTTCGTCGGCCATTTGACCCAGCGCATTGAGGTCTCCGCATTCGTATAGGCGCAGCGCCTCGATCTCGTCGAGTCTCTGGCCAATCGCGCTCTTTTCGCCAATCGCGCGTAGCGTCTCTGGCAACAGCAACTTCATGGAATCCGACGAAAAAACGGCAAAAGAATCTCTGCAGCCACAACCGCGAGAAAGACTGAACTAATTACAGCATTTAGCTTGAAAAACGCCGTGTTGATCCACTTGAGACTGCGCTTACGGGCGATCCAGTGCTCAAATACCAAGCATGCCAGAATAATCAGCCAGCCAATGATGAAAGCAATCCGAAACTGCAGCAATAAACCGTAAAGTAAAAGTAAACCGATCATGACCACGTGTGAGAGAAACGCCGCCGTAAGTGCATTGCTGGGCCCCCAAGCCGTCACGAGTGAATGCAGGCCTTGCTGCCGATCAAACTCGAAATCCTGCATCGCATAAATAATATCAAAACCGACCAGCCAAAACACAACCGCAAGACCAAGCACGAGCGGCGGAACCAAGGTTTGACCAAGCGGCCATAGTTGAAACAACTCCGCCATTGAGCCACCCTTCACCGCGATCCAGGCACCGACCGGTGCCAGCGCAAGCGCAACACCCAGCCAAACGTGGGTATAATCTGTAAATCTCTTGGTCAGCGAGTAGAAGCAAATGAAAAAGAGTGCCACCGGCGCCAGCACAAGACAGGCGGTATTGATAAACCCTGCAGCTATAACAAAACCGGCACCGCTCAATACACACAACGACCAAGCACTGGTCAAGCTGATCTCGCCGGCCGGCAAATGACGATTGGCTGTGCGAGGGTTTTTAGCGTCAAACTGACGATCAACGATCCGGTTAAACGCCATCGCACATGTCCGGGCACAGACCATACACACGACAATCAGTACGAATAGCCTCACACTGGGAAAACCATATTTCACCGCATCGGCCGGCATCCTTGCATCCGTATCCAAGAGATAATGGTAATGCTCCCGCGAAGCGACCATCATCGAGGCTAAGGCGAATGGCATCGCAAACAGAGTGTGGGAAAATTTGACAAAACCACCCCACCGAACCAGCAGTCCAAGCGGACCGCTCCGCTTTGTTTTCGAGGCGTTGACTAATTCTGCTTCACTCATGCCTCCTCCTGCCATCGCGGTGACACTTCATGCTCAACGCCCAAGTGGTCAAGCACTCGCGCTACTACGGTATCCGCCACCTCGCCAACCGTCTGTGGGTTGAAATAGTAATGTGGATTCGCCGGCATAATCGTCGCCCCTGCTTGCAATAGCAGTTCCATGTTTTTCAAGTGTACCCAATTGAGAGGCGTCTCACGCGGCACGAGAATCAGTTTCCGATTTTCTTTAAGAGCAACATCGGCAGCCCGTAATAGCACATTGTCGGCATAACCATGCGCAATACGGCCCATTGTACCCATTGTGCACGGTATAACGACCATCGCGTCAGCAGCGTTCGAGCCGCTTGCAAATGGCACACTCATGCTCTTGAGTCCGTGCGTCTCTACACCCTTGGCCAAACGTAGTCCATCCGGCAGTTCCTGCTGGATGACCGTCTGCGCGTAGGCGCTCTTAACGACGTGAGTCTCATGCCCAGACTCTGACAAGCGATCCAGCAAGCGTTGGACATAAATCATCCCGCTGGCTCCGGTTATGGCGACAAGTATTCTCACTACGACGGAAGCATTACACCCATCAAGACGCGTCAACATTGCGACATGCCTAGCCGTCTTGTCGAGCCAACGCGGCGAGCCACCTCTTGACAGTCGGGCCGCCGGATGACACCAAGCGGCGTGCCCGACGCACGACACAACCTTATCACAGGCGGAGCAGGCTTCATCGGTTCGCATCTTGTCGAGCGGCTGCTTGCCCAGGGCGAACATGTTGTAGTGATTGATGACTTCTCCACTGGCACACAGCACAATCTCGCTAGCGTTGCAAATCACCCCAAACTCACAGTGATTGAGAGCAATGTTATAGAGTGCAAGGAGCTTTCCCAACTCGTATCCGACTCGACCCACGTGTTTCACCTCGCCGCTGCGGTTGGCGTAGACCTCGTCGTTCAGTCACCAATCCGTACCATCGAGACCAACCTCAAGGCCACCGAAGCCATCCTTGACGCCGCTGCACCCGGACAAACACCGCTTTTGTTGCCATCCAGCTCCGAAGTTTACGGCAAAAGCGCAAAGGAAGGATTTTCGGAAACGGATGACCTTCTCATCGGCCCACCAACACTTGGCCGCTGGAGCTATGCTTGCTCAAAATTGATGGACGAATTTCTCGCCCTTGCCTTTCATGCCGAACGCCAGTTGCCGGTCACAGTGGCGCGCATTTTCAACACTGTTGGTCCCCGGCAGACCGGACGATACGGCATGGTATTGCCGCGCTTCATCAAGGCAGCCAAGGCCGGCGAACCGCTACGCGTGTTCGGCGACGGCCAACAGTCACGCTGCTTTTGCCACGTTAACGATACAGTGGAAGCGATGGCGCGGTTGGCCATGTGCGACCACGCGCCGGGCAGCGTGTTTAACATAGGCTCAACCGAAGAAGTAACAATCTTCAGCTTGGCCAAGCGGGTGATCGAACTGACCGGATCAAGTTCCGGAATTGAACTAGTGCCATACGAAAAAGCGTACGACGTCGGCTTCGAAGACATGCAACGACGCAAACCAATTATCGAAAAACTGGAGCAGTTCACCGGCTTCAAGCCAGCAACAACACTAGATGACATCATCCGTAGCACCGCCGGCTTGATCTGAAAAACCGATCTCAACGGCTTCCGGATATAAGCTTTACTAATTTAATTAAAAATAAAACCTAATTATCGCTTTCTCAAAATTAGTTGCTTATAGGATATTTTAACGTTAGTTTTTATTCGTGTGTGCGCAGTCGAAAATCCAGCACCTGCTTGGATTTGAGCAAAACTTGATTTTAAGGATTTATTCTAGTTTTGTTCTCAAACATCTAAACAATCGACTGCGAATGGAGGAGCTAAATGTCGATCAATACCGATTCGAAACCGAAATATCCCGGCGTCCCTGTCACCGTAAACGGTAATTATTTGGTGGCAAAGTGTGTTGAAACACGGATCACCGAAGGCGGCGTATTTTACCCAATCACCCCATCCACCGAGGGCGGCGAGTTATATCAAGAAGCCTTCGCAATGGGTGAATTAGACGTCTGGGGAAACTCGAAAATAGCCATCGAGTGTGAGGGAGAGCACGCAGCGCAGGGCGGTGCCACGGCGTACGCTATAACAGGCAAGCGCACGGTCAACTTCACCTCCGGCCAAGGTATTGCCTACGCAATGGAACAATATTACCACGCCCCAGGTAAGCTCTCGACAATGGTGCTAGAAGTCGGCGCACGAGCATTGACCAAGCACGCGCTCAATGTGCACTGCGGCCACGATGATTTTTATGCCGCGCTCGACACCGGCTGGACGATGATGATGGCTCGGGACGCCCAGCACGCCGCTGATGCCGCAGTAATCATGCGTAAGGTCAATGAGTTAGCACTCAACCCGGGAATGAACATTCAGGACGGAATGTTGACAACGCACTCGGAACGCACCTATCGCTCCCCTGAGGCAGAGTTGCTTCGAGAGTTTCTTGGCGCACCGAACGACAAAATCGATTGCCCGACACAGGCACAGCGCGAGTTGTTCGGCCCCACTCGCAGGCGCGTGCCGGAGATGATGGATCTGAAGAACCCGGTCCTACTTGGCCCGGTGCAAAACCAAGAACACCACATGAACGGCGTGGTGGCTCGGCGCAATAATTTTAATGAACCAATTCTGGGATTCATCGAGCAATGCAGTGAAGAGTTTGGCCAACTTACTGGCCGACGCTACGGCCTAATCCACGAATACAAGACGGAGGATGCCGACACGGTATTTGTCTCGCTCGGTTGTGCCGCTGAAAATATCGAAGCCGCTTGTGACTATCTCCGCGAACAACGCAACGCAAAGGTCGGCTCCATTCATATCAACGTAATCCGCCCTTTTCCCGAAGCAGCGATCATTAACGCACTTCGTGGCAAGAAAAATGTCATTATTCTTGAGCGCACCGACGAGGGTATGGCCGGTGACAATCCCATGGCACGCGACATTCGCACTGCGCTGGGAAAAGGGCTGGAGGCAACCCAATTTGGGGGTGATCTACCAACGATCACACAGGAAGAAACCCCGCGAATCTTCCGCGGTAGCTACGGAATCGGCTCGAGGGATTTCCGCCCCGAGCACACCCTAGGTGCCTACGAATTTTCCATTGGCCAGACTAAGCGCACCGACGGCCGGGGTGCAACCGACGGCGAAACCTATTTTACCCTTGGTATCGATCATCCCTACGCTGTCATTTCAAAGGACACCCCTTCCCTGCTGCCCAGTGGGGCGATCGCGGTTCGGTTCCACTCAATAGGTGGCTGGGGCATGATCACGACCGGCAAAAACCTCGGCGAAATTATTGGCAATTTCGGACGAATCATCTCCGAAAGGGACCCGACCTACGACGACATCGGCCAACTTGAAGACAAGTTGTTCATAATGGCCAATCCCAAGTACGGCTCGGAGAAAAAGGGCGCCCCAACAAATTATTACCTAACTGTAGCACCGGAACGCATCCAGGTGAACTGCGAGTTGAACCACGTGGATGTGGTGCTGTGCTGTGATCCCAAAGCATTCACTCACACAAACCCTCTAGAAGGCATTAACAAAGGCGGCTGTCTCGTCTGGGAATCTAGTGACACCCCAGAGGAGGCATGGAAGCGTATCCCGGCTAAACACAGACAGTTCGTCAAGGACAACGACATTCGCATTTTCATTCTACCCGGATTTGAAGTCGCCCGCGATGCAACCAGCCGCGAGGACCTCCAGTTGCGCATGCAGGGCAACTCGTTCCTCGGCGCGTTTTTCAAAGTCTCAAGTTTCCTAAAAGACCACAACATCAGCGAGGATCAGTACCACGACGTCGTCCGCAAGCAGTACGAAAAGAAATTCGGTCGTTTTGGCGAGGCCGTCGTGGAGTCAAACATGAAGGTCATGATCGGCGGCTTTGAGCGCGTACAACAGATTAACATCGGCGAACTTGAAGACGAGGACACCTCCAGCATGCGCAACCCCCTGCTGGCGCCGGTGAACGCCTCCACCATCGAGATGGCGCCCACCTCTGGATGTGAAGGCAGCGGTTGCCCAAGCTGCGCCATGCCGGAAGGGCAAACACGCTCGCCATTCCAGACCATAGCCAAGTTTGACTCCGAGTTCCGCAATGAACTTGGCTATCACCAGCCGGCCGGCGCGCTCTCAAGCCTTGGCATGATGGGCTCCGGAAGCGGTGCCACCCAAAGCAAGTATGTCGCTCGAAGGGAGACGCCGGTTTACATCGCGGAAAACTGCACCCAATGCATGGAGTGCATCACTGCATGCCCGGACACCGCTCTACCCAATACCGCGCAGGACGTCAGTACGGTCCTCGTGACCGCAATCCGCAACTACGTCACCAATGCCGGCGATCAAAAGGCACTGCTCAACGAGGTGCAAGGCGTCGAGGAACGCTGCCGCATGCGGATGGTCGACAATGTCGCCAACAAGGGCAAGGAACCATTCAAAGACATACTACGCTCCGAAGTCGACCAACTCGCTTCTGTCTCCGAACA
>PBKH01000004.1 GCA_002721375.1 Verrucomicrobiales bacterium | reverse complement strand
AGGCTGAAGCCATCCTCTTTGGCTCGGTTAAACGCTGACATGATGTCAATACGCTCACTGTTGGACAGGTCGAGCCACCACACAGAGATGCTGGTGTCCTTTTGCTGAAGCTTCCTCCATTCCTCGGCGTGCGCCTTGGTGTCGAAGAATTTCCGCTTACGCTTGCCGTTGATTCTGCCTTCTACTAGCCATCGTTCCTTGCCGTTGTAGACGTGTTTGTGAACCTTCATCGCTAGACCCACGCTAACGACGAAAAGCATCTTGTCAATTGCCAATCATTGGCACTTTTTAGCGACATTCTTGGGAAAACCCTGACAATCACTGACACACTCTGATTTGCATAAATCCCTTTAAAAAGAGTGAATATGCTAGGTTTTTGAGGTGTTTCGGAGGAAAACAGAGGAAGTCCGAATAGTGGTAAAATTAGTCTACAAAAGAAAATTCGTTGAGATTAAATAGAAGACGACATGTATTAGCCAGGCCGTGCTGTTGCGCGTAAGTTGCTAGGTCGGATGCTTCTTTTTCGGAGGGAGCGCGGCCCAAGGTGCGGAAGAAGGCTTCGGATACTGTAGATTGTGTGTCTGTCTGTCTTTGTTCAAGTTCGTTGGCAAAGTGCTGGGCCATTGCGACCATTAATTTGTTGTTGAGCATGGCAAGAGATTGTAAGGCAGTGATGGCTTCATCGCGCCGGGCTACCTGTTGTGAAGGATCCGCGCAGTTGAGCGTAGTCATGAAAGGCTGTTGCTGTGATCGCACAAGGAAGCGGTAAACCGAGCGGCGATGGATGCTTACATCCTCTGGATTGTGTTTGTGGTATTCATAGTGCGGCGAGTGCTCGGGATGCTCAAGAACGAAGTCTCGGAAGCCAGGTCCATACATTTTGAAATTCATTTTGCCGGATAACAAAAGTATAGAGTCGCGCAATGCCTCGGCTTCAAGCTGGCGCCGGTTCATGCGCCAGAGGTAGCGGTTTTGACTGTCAATTTTCTCATGAGCTGCATTTGCTTTAGATGACTGTCGGTAGGTGGCACTGGTGAGTATGATCCTGTGTAGTTGCTTAATTGATTGGCCATTGTCAAGGAATTCCGCCGCAAGCCAATCGAGTAATTCTGGGTGAGACGGTTTCCCTCCCATTTGACCGAAGTCATTTGGAGTGGATACGATTCCTGTGCCAAAGTGATACTGCCAGATACGATTGACGATGGACCGCCATGTCAGAGGGTGCTCTGTCTTTGTGAGCCAGCGGGCGAGGGCAACGCGTCTGTCACTCTCTTTGTGCTCCTCGGTTAGATTGAATGTGCCGGTATCGCCTTTAGTCAAGCGCAATGTGCCGGGGTCAACCTCGTTCCGCGGTTGGCTCATGTCGCCGCGGTGCAGTACATGGATGGCGCGAGGCTTTCCTCCATCGTGGCCTGTGCCCCGAAACGCGCCACCGCCCGTGTGCACTTTGCCGACGTAAACGCGCTGTGGTTTGGGCATCGCTTTCATTAAAGCCTCAGCCTTGGTCAATGCAGCTCGGGTTTGCCTGCGTTTTTCGGCGATATCACCCTTTACGATTGAGTCGATTAGTTTGGTGTGCGCAGTTTCGGTATCAGTCAGAAGTTTGGCCGTTTCAGGATCATTTGCCTGTCCGTTGTACAGACCGTCGACGAGATTGCTTCGTCGCCAACGAACGGGTGCCTCGATTGAGTCGAGCGCAGTGACCGATTTGCCTTTGGCCAAATTAGTTCCAGAGGCATCACATACCTGCATTTCGCCTATTGCAAGAATGTAGTCATTGCTTCGCTTAGCCAGTTTTATGGCGGTCAGACGGATGTAGCGATATTTAGCTCCGTCTATTTTAAAATGTTGCGGGGCGATTCCCGGGTTGTCCTGATCAACGTCAGTGTGGTCGGTAATCAATAAAGAGTCTCCGGCAAATTTGGAGTTATTTGAAGCTTCAATCTTGTATCGTAAAGGAAACCCGAATCCATCGCCGATATTGTTGTAGCTGTCGCTTGCCCCGATCAGTGTGATGCGGTCGATTTCCATGGGTTCTTCCAGATCAATCTGAACCCACTTGGTGATATAAGGCTTGTCAACAATCTGGCTATGATAGCCGAACTCAGGTCGGGGTTTAGTCGTTGCCTTTTTTCTTAGTTTATCTAGTTGCTGGGTCAGTTCAGCGAGCTTGGTGCCGCCTTTGGATTGAATCTCTGAATTTATCTTTTTCAGTACGGCTTTATGGGTCGTGATTTGCTTTTTAAGTGTAGCATGTTTTTTAGCCATTTCCGGGTTGGGGTAGTACTCCCGATCCGCGCGGTCGAGAGCAGCGAATACAGCCTGTATGCGGTAGTAGTCTGTCATGTTAACCGCGTCAAACTTGTGATCGTGGCATCGAGCGCACTGAACGGTTGTGCTGACGAAAGTGTTCATAGTGTTTTTCACCATGTCGTCACGGTCGATGTTTCGGGCAATGCGTCCGTCGAGTTTTGTTTCAGGCACCTCAGCGTGGCCGATAAAATCCCAGGGGCCTGCGGAAATGAAACCAGGACCCTCGATGCCGTCACGCGTGACTGGGAACAATACGTCACCGGCGACCTGCTCCTGTACAAATCGGCCGTATGGTTTATCGCTGTTGAAGGCTCGAATAACATAGTCTCGATAGGGCCAGGCATTGGGGCGTAGTTTATCTTTGTCGTAACCGTGTGTGTCACCGTAATGGATAACGTCCAGCCAGTGGCGCGCCCATCGTTCGCCATAAAGAGGAGACCCGAGTAGGCTGTCTACCAGTCGCTCATAGGCCATCGGGTCAGTATCTGTAACAAACTCACTAACTTCGTCCGGGGTCGGCGGGAGGCCTAGTAGATCGAAGTAAAGCCGTCGGATCAGTTTACGCGGATCAGCCTCAGGAGAGTGGGTCAGTTGTTTTTCACTGAGTTTAGCCGCAATAAAATGGTCGATTGGGTTTCTAACCCAGTTGCGATCCGCTTGTTCAAGTGCAGGTGGCGATTGCTTGATGATAGGCTGCAGAGACCAGATGGCAAAACGATCCTTGCGATAGTCTTTGTTTTTCTCCGCAGCAGGAGCGGTCGCTTGGCCAATTACCAGCAATAATAGAGTGAGCTTAGGCAAGTCACACCAATCACATTGCGATAGAAAATTCCTCAGCATACGGTTCCCAAGCAAGAGTTGAGGAGATGTTGGGCAAGCCAAGCAGGAAAATCAAGTGCGCCTTAACTTCATGCTGGCACTTAAAAAAGGTAAAACTGCTATCGAATACTTAAAATTTAAACTTTAGTGAAGATCTCTCCGGCGGCAGTCTTGGTGCTGTCGGCGAATATATTTTCCTCGATTCCCATAGAGTGAAGAATACTCAGGAAGACATTGGACATCTTGGTTTTACCGTTGCGCCAGTATTGACCATGATTGAGGCCCATGTTGGCACCGCCTGCGACGAGCGTGGGCAGGTTCTCAGGTAGATGTGTTGTGCTGGCACCGGATCCATAAAGAACGATGGTATTGTCGAGCACGTTTCCAAGGTTATCCTTATAGCCTTGAAGACGCTTGAAAAAGTGCACAAGTTGCTTGGTAAGGAAATGGTCATACTTGGCGAAGTTTAACTGTCCATCTTTGTCCTGCGCGTGGGAGAGATTGTGGTGGGTGTGGTTGATGCCGAGTTTGATGGGAAAAGTGTCGCTGATCCCCATGCCGTCTTCGCGATTTAACATGAATGCAATGCTGCGCGTGATATCCGCATCAAAAGCCAGTGCGATGAGATCGAACATGGTTCGGTAATACTCACTGGGGTCACTCTCAGAATGGGCGTCGAGATTGAGGTGTGAATGATCCTGTTTCTTGAGTGGGATATCGATCCACTTTTCGGAGGCGACAAGGCGTTCTTCAACCTCACTGAGGGAGGTCAGGTATTGATCCATCTTTTCGCGATCTGACTTACCAAGTTTTTGGTTGAGCGATTTGGCTTGCTCAAGGACGGCGTCAACCAATTTGATGCGGTTTTGCAGTTTTTTTCGCTGAGTCTCCATCGAGGTGCGGTCGGCACGGAAAAGGCGATTGAATATCTGGCGTGGATTGTTTTCCGCGGGAATGGGTTTGCCGGTGAGGCTGTATGAGATGGTACCCGTGCGGGAAAGGAAACCTACGCCGGCATCCACGGACATCACGAGCGATGGTTGTCGGCAAAACTGCTTGGTGTGTTTGGCCACGATTTGATCGAGAGCTACACTATTATACACATCGCGCTTCGGATCCTGCAGCGGTGCACCAGTGAGCCACATATCCGAGCAAACATGCGGGTCTGACTTCGGACCGTTTGGATGATACAGACCTCCCATGAAGCTAAGCTGATTGCGGAATGGCTCAAACGCCTCGGTGGATTTACCAAACACAAACTTGCCGTCCTTCTCCGCGCGAGGAAACCAACTCCACTCATCGATGCCATGTTTGGCATGCGGCAGTGACATACCATTGGCGGTATACAAGGCGCAAAACCGACGCGGTGTATTCTCGGTCACCTCCTTTCCCATAACCTCCAGCACAGGCAAGGCCAATGTTGCTCCAGCTGTGCCCTTAAGGAACGCGCGACGATCAAGTTTTAGCGTTTGAATCATAGTGATTTAATGGATTTATTTTTTAAGGAAAATGTCGCTGTTAATTACGAATTTAACCAAGTCCTGCATCATATAATCGTTCTGAAGCAAATTAAGTCCTTTTTCTTCAAGAAACACAAGCTCGTTGTAAGTGAGTGTGCGTCCTGTAGCATAAGTAGCCAAATGTTTTAAGACGCTGAACGCCACGCGGTTCATGCGCGTCCCAACTAGGTAGGAGCGCAAAGATAAGTAGTCGGCTACCTCAGTATTGTCCGGGAGTTTTGATCTGACATCCTTGTAATCTGAGCGGAAGAAACCGGAGGCATCGAACTGCTCCAACGGTACACCCCACGGATCGATTCCCGCGTGGCAACCTGCACAGCCCTTATGGTCGCGGTGTAATGTGAGGCGCTCGCGTAATGGTAATGTGGGGTCAATTTCCTCGATGCCAGGTACATTGGGTGGTGGGTCGTCGGGTGGGTCGTCGATGATCTTGCGCGCCAACCATGCGCCTCGTTTTACGGCATTGGCTTCACGGCCGTCGGACAGTCCTGCGAGGATACTTGTTTGTGCCAGCAACCCGCCAAGGTGTTTGCTTCGGTGCGCCACTGGCATAAAGGTGAAGCCATCCTCTGTCTGGTCTCCAAGGCCATAATAGGAGGCAGTCACTTCGTTGGCCATGATGAAGTCCGACTGTAAGAGATGACGTGCGGGAAGATTTTCTCGGATGAGATACTGAAACAGTTCCACCGGTTCGCGCCGCAAGTGCAGCCGTACATTACGAGTAAGTCTAGGGAAGCGTTTGTAGTCCATTTCCACTACGTCGAATTTATCCAGACTAAGCCACTGTGAGACGAACTCATCTGTGAANTTTTCAAATCGATGGTCGTGAATTAGTCGGGTGATTTCCGTGTCGAGTGTGGCATGTAGCTTGCCCTCAGAGGCAAGTTGTAGCAGGCGATCATCTGGCGAGGTGTTCCAAAGGAAGTACGAAAGCTTCGAAGCCAGTTCGTAGTCGGTAAGTGGCTCTGGCTTCGGGCTTTCACTCTGCTCAATGAGGAACAGGAACTGCGGCGAAGTTAGCACTGTGAGTAGCGTATCCTTGATGCTCTGCGTAAAATCTCTTTGTGCGGCAAATGCGCTTTTCCATGTCGCTAATAGCGAGGATTCTTCCGATTTGGTGACAGGACGNCGAAAGGCACGACTGGCAAATGCGCTCACGATTTCTCGTGCGTACAACTCGGGTTGATCTTTGTGTGCTGAGTCTAAGAAGATGCGTCTATGTGTCTTCGGTGGCCAACTTTCGTAATACGGGCCCTCGAATTCCACCGAGCGGATTCGCAGGCGCGGTCGCTCACGGCCATCAGTNTATTCGCTACGAACGCCAATCTCTCGGACACCGGCAAGATAGTTGTCGTTTTCAGTCTGCAAATTGTCACTGGGATAATTGTTAATGGCGCCCTCGAATATATATTCACGCAACATCTTGTCTCGTATCTCTACCGGTTGCTGTACCGGTGAAAAGGTGCTTCCGCAATCACGCCGCAAACCAAGGTGCACACCCAGCCATGGCGCCCTTTTTTCAAATCGCTTAAACCGCTTTGACAAGTCGCTGCCAACCGGCAGAGGCGTAAGATTAACCTGATGTGGTGCATTGTTGCCTTCTGTTATGGCGCGAAAATNCACTGGACCCTTTGGTAACCGCAACACTAGGAATGCCGCTTGATTTCGTGTGGCTGTGATTTCTCTTTCGTTGAGGTATAGTGTGACCAACTGTGGCTTTTCTGGCGGCGGATTCAACTTCATNCCTGTCTCTTGTGCTGGCGCAAGCAACGCCTGAATCTCAGCGTCATCCAGAGCTCGATTATATAATCGAACGCTGTCGATTTGGCCCTTAAATAAATTTGCTTCGGGTACTCGGCCTATGGTCAAACCAAGTTTNAGATTGTCCAGNACCCCTGNCTTTATGNTCCCTTNTCCGACTGGATAGCCGTTGACAAATAGTTGTGTTTGATTTTTTCCTCGTCGAACTACGGCTGCCACGTGCTGCCATTGGTTTGGGCGTATGACGCCAGGGCGCGACTTTACTGTTCCATTAGGCTCGTTATTGGAATCGGAAGTTTCAAGCCTGAGAATACCCTGACTATTCGGCATGTCGAAAATCCAGCCATGTGTCCAACCATACTTGCCAAGTACGACGATGCCTGCTTGTCGTAGTTCCGTCGGTCGAATCCATGCCGCTACTGTGAAATTGCCCGTGCCCACATTCATGGTCTTGGACCGTGGCACCTCCACGGAATCATCTTTTCCGTCAAAGTCCAATGCCTGGCCAAGCGGGCTGTCTACATACTTTGCTCCACCCGTTATTCGTCCCGCCAGTTCTTTGAGCGTGGGATTGCTCTGAGTTGTGCCATCAAATTCCCATGTGCCCACCAGTGCTTGGGAAAGTTTCGACGCGTCAGGTTTAGCCAAGACCCCCACTGGTTGCTCTATGAAAACATCTGCCTGATAAATGCCAGCAATTGGAATCTCAATCTGCTTTAGGAGTTTTGAACCTTCGATATTCAAAGTCTCAACCGTGGTCTCAGCCGAAGGCGTGCCGCGCTCCAGTAATAATGCGTCGTCGTATCTCGCCGCCTTTATCTTAACACGAAAACGTCCGTGCTTCGGTAACTCACGCAATGAAATTTTGAAATTCGCACGAGGTCCGTAAGTACTGTCAACTTGCCAGATTTCTTCGCTTGGTATAGCAGNTCGGAGTAGNAANCCGTCTGCCGCNACATGAAANGNTTTGCCNAGTGGATAACCTGGCGTNCCTCGCATACAGGCAAAAACTGCGTGGTAAATACTGTCGTACTCACGCCATCCACGCACTGTGTCATTGCCTCGATAACCCTCGTTGAACTCCCACTGAGTGCGCATTTTGAAAGGATTGAAGGCAAAATTTTTCTCTGGCGATAGCTGGCGTACTNCAAAATTCTCATTGGCCAGTAGCGNACTATTTGCTCCTAGGATGAGTTTGTCNGGGTATGGTTCTGAATTGATCTTGTGGCCGAGCTCCATTTGGAATGCTTGAACCGCAGGTTTCGATTTCGGGTCCACAATTGCCAAATCAAGTGATTTCTCTGCGATTTCGAAATATGTCTCCACCATAAGTGGGGAGAGAAACATTGACTGCCCGTTATTAACGAATCCGTCCTTCGAAATGCCGTCAGGCGGCAACAATCCGCTCAGGTTCTCCTCTATACCTAGTAAATCGTGCAATGTGTTTCGATATTGCGCCACCGTCAAACGCCGAGCTCCGCCGTTCATCGGGCGCACTCGAGATCGTGCCATGGCAAGCGCATCCCCTATCCACAATATCATCTTTGCCCGTTCGTTCGTACTGGGTTGGGGTTCATCCTCGGGCGGCATTTCCTNCGCATGCAAAAGCTTCCGAATAATCTCCCAATGCCTCACCTCCTTATCGGGCACCGACNCATCCAGATGGTCTACTCTCACCCCAGCTTTCGATTTCTCTANACCATGACACTCATAGCAATACTTTTTGAACAGTGGTTGGGCATATTTACTAAACTCCTCCTGTATGCTTTCGGAGTCCTTGGCAAATGGCGCTGAGGTTAATGCAAATAACAAGAATGGGGCAATTCGGTTGGTCATCAGCACCAAGAAGATTGTTGCTCTTTTTGTTGATACTGCCAAGTGAACTCCAAATTTGCAATGCCCATCCCATATGAGTACAAATAGCGCATGCACTTTCTNTGGCCAATGTTGTTTTTGAGCCTCGCAATTCAAGCGATGGAACGGCCGAATGTACTTTGGATTACGGCAGAGGATATNAGCCCGACATTGGGGTGTTACGGGGACAATTATGCCACAACACCGCATATTGATCGGTTGGCNACGGAGAGTGTGCGATATACGAAAGCNTTTGCGAGTGCCCCNGTCTGTTCGCCTTCACGTTCGTGTCTNATCACGGGATGTTATCCTACGTCGCTTTCCACGCAGCAGATGCGTTCGGGCTTTGCGATTCCCAAAAGCATGCGCGGGTTTCCAGCGTTTCTGCGCNCGCGTGGATTTTACACTAGCAACAATGTGAAGACAGATTACAACACGGGCAATTATGCAGATATCATTAAAGCCTCGTGGAATGAAAGCAGCGCTAACGCGCATTGGCGTAAGAGNCCNAATAAAGAGCAACCGTTCTTCAGTATNTTCAACCTGATGATCTCGCACCAGAGNCGGTCGATGGTTTGGCCCTATTCGCGGTTCAAGGACGAGGTGCAAAGCACTTTATCGCCTGGCGACATTCATGATCCAAACAAGGTGACATTACCGCCGTATTATCTTGATACTCCATTAATCCGCCGCGAGTTAGCACGCTATTATGATTGTGTCACGGCGATGGATATNCAGGTGGGCATGCTTCTTAAGCAACTGGAGGATGANGGCCTTGCTGAAAACACGATTGTGTTTTTCTACAGCGANCANGGNAGCGGNATGCCTCGCCANAAGCGCACGTTGCTCGACAGCGGTATGCATGTGCCCTTAATCATTCGTTTTCCTGAAAAATGGCAACATCTTGCGCCGGACAATCCGGGCAGCACCACGGATCGCCTTATTAGCTTTGTTGACTTCGCGCCTACCGTAATGAACTTGCTAGGTCTGCCNATCCCTAAAGCCATGCAGGGCATGCCATTCCTAGGCCGCAATGCCGCCAAGACGCGGCGCTATGTGTACGGCCATCGCGATCGAGTGGACGAAGTTCGGGATCTTTCACGGTCAGTGCGCGATGATCGTTATCTTTATATCCGTAACTACATGCCGCACCTCGGCTACAACCAACCAACCGCTTGGCCCGACAGCGGTGAGATTCGACATGATTTTTATCGGTTGGCTAATCGGGGNAAAATGAGTGATGCACAGTGGCACTTTGTCAGCCCAACTCGACCGGTTGAAGAGCTATACGATTGCCAAACTGATCCAAAAAACATCAATAATCTTGCTGGTTCTGAAAAGCATCAAAAGCTTCTAAAGCGAATGCGCAAGGTGCATCGTAAACATATAACTCAAACCGTAGATTTGGGCTTCCTGCCAGAGAGCGAGGCTTGGCAGATGTTTTCCAAGAAGACAGGCTGGGAACTTGGCCAAGGGGGATATGTGAANATGACCGCCATTCACAAGGCNGCTGCCAAGGTGGGCATGGCGAATGAATCTGTTCTGGCTATGAAATTGCACTCCAAAAACGCCAGCATCCGTTACTGGGCTGCTCTTGGTCTAGCGCATCAAAAGACGTTGCGGAATGAGACAAAGCAACTTCTCCGCAATGCACTCAATGACCTATCCCCATCTGTCCGTATCGAGGCTGCCAATACCCTTGNTCGAGCCGGTGATATCAATCCCGCGGTGCGCTCACTAATCAATGACCTCNTACACGATAATCTCATCATCGTCACCCATGCCGCTCGTACCATTGAATTGCTCGGAGAGTCTGCTATTTCTGCCAAGCCNCACATGGCTNCCGCCTTAAAGCGTGNNGAAACCATTCGTCCTCCCNATACTCCAGCCACGGTTGTCCTACCTGGCGACAAAGACCTAGCTATGTTCGTGGCTTTTAGCTGCCGGGCCTTTTTGGAAGGTTTGAAATTAAANGGCCTCTGAACTTCTATGAATCAGGATGGTTAGATAAAATTCTCTCAACAATGAAGTGAGTTGAAAGTCAGATCATCCAAAGACCCAAACCAGTGTTCATTCTCCTGCAAAATTATGTAATTCCAACATTCCTTCATAGCTGTTGGATTCTAAAAAAGAAATTGGTGATGTTGCGAGTCGTTGCCTTGGTATTCATGATTGCGACTGCCTCAGCTTTTGCCGCATCTCTGAAGGTGGACATTGGCACCCTNCCGGGCTTGCAATACGACAAGCCGCGTTTTGAAGTCCAGCCCGAGCAGGAGGTGGTATTGACCTTCCTGAATTCTGATGAGATGGCGCATAATCTTGTTATTGTCGCCCCAGGCACAAGGCTGAAGATTGTTCAAGCCGCCCTTACTATGCTGCCTGATTCCAATTATATTCCCAATAGCGATGCNGTGCTGTGGCACACTCCCGNACTNAAACCTGATGAGAGTGCCGAATTGAAAATTAAAACGCCCAAGGAAAAAGGGGTCTACCCCTACGTATGCACTTATCCCGGTCACGGGCTCATTATGTTTGGTGCCATGTATGTGGGGATTAAAATGCCCGCACTTGCACAGGATCAAAATGTGCCGCCTATGGCCCGTGTTCAAAGTGTCAATAAGAGTTTACACGCATGGCCACATCGTAGGCCTCTCATGTATCGTATCTTCATGCCAGATGCCTCTCCTGCTGCTATTGCTGTAGCCCTCCCACATGGTATTTCCTACTGCTGGGACGCGGGTACCTGCCATTTACGTTATGCCTGGATCGGTGGCTTCATTGATCCGATGCCAGTCTGGAAAGGGAACGGCAATGGCTTGGCCAAAATAATCGGGACTAGATTCTATTCCGCCCCAAAAGACTGCCTTATCCGTATCGGTGATTCTTTGCCCACGGTGGAGTTTAAAGGTTATCGTAAAATAGAAGGCCATCCTGAATTTCACTATAAAGTAAGCAATCTTAATGTATACGAGCGGATCACCGCACTGCCGAATGGCATGGGGCTAAAACGTCACTTCCGTATACCGGATGCCAATGAGCCTGTTTTTCTAACAATTAAGGGTGGTCATGCAGAGATTGATTATCAGGAAAAGATCAGCCTAAAGAAAATATCAGGTAGTCGAGTTGTGAAAATAACTGCCGATCAAGCAAGCGAATTCACTCTAACTCATCGGCATACACACTAAAAATGAAGTGCGTATTATACATGCTCATTCTGATCACCGCCTGTGTTGTTCGCGGTNCTGACATTAATGATTATTATAGGATTGATAATATCCCTTCTCCGAAAGGCTTAGAAGCACAAATCGGAGGCATAGCTTTTCTTCCTGATGGACGATTAGCCGCCTGTTTTCATCGCGGCGAGGTGTACACTTATGATCCGAAAACCAAGACATGGAAGCTTTTCGCTGACGGCTTACATGAACCACTGGGCATTATTGCGAAAAATGACNATACGCTGGTTGTTATGCAGCGCCCTGAACTCACACAACTACGGGACACTGACGGCGATGGTGAGGCTGATCATTACCAAACTATAAGTGATGACTTTGGGATGACCGGTAACTATCACGAGTTTTCTTTTGGCCCCGCACGTGATAANGAGGGGAACTATTACNTTGGGCTTAATTTGGCTTCAAGTGGTGCTAGTATTCGCCCGGAAATTCGAGGTGAATTTCGACATTACGGAATATCACGCGAACAGTTTTATAAGAATCACAAGGTTGGCTCTGGACGTATGTATTCGGCTGCGCCTTATCGTGGATGGGTCATGAAAATAACACCTCAAGGCAAAACCATTCCTTTTGCGTCGGGCTTTCGTTCCCCCAACGGAGTTAATTTTGATATGCAAGGAAGGCTTTGGGTAACAGACAATCAGGGAGACTGGTTAGGGACTAGCAAGTTGTTTCATGTCAAGGAAGGTAACTTTTATGGACACCCAGCCAGTCTCGTATGGAGCCAGGAATGGGAAAAGGGACGTAATCCACTGAAAGTGCATCCGTCCGAATTTGATGTTAAGCGAACTAAGGCAGTTGTACTTTTTCCTCATGGAAGTATGGCTAATAGCCCAACCCAAATGCTCTCTGATAACACTGAAGGTAGATTTGGCCCCTTTGCAGGCCAACTACTTGTAGGTGAAATGAATAGACCTAGAATCCTGCGAGTGATCATGGATGAGGTAAACGGGGGAATCCAAGGAGCATGCCTGCCGCTTATAGATAATGGCGGACTACATCGTGGAATGCATCGCTTCGCGTTTGCTCCGGATGGTAGCCTTTGGGCAGGTCAAACTCACCTCTCATGGGTTGGAGGTAGCGGCTTACAACGCATCGCGTGGACAGGGAAAACTCCAATGAGTGTTTCGGNGATGAATCTAACACAGACTGGATTCAGGCTCACTTTCACCAAACCACTTTCCAAGGTGCTGACGGAGAATTTTGTCTTTGAGCGTTATTACTACAGATACCATCAGAGCTACGGTTCACCACAACTAGGCAGAGAACCCATCAAAATCACCGCCTTAAATCTTGCGCCCGATCGAAAAACAGTATCCATCGATCTTAAGAAACTCACCCCTGGATATGTCTACCAGTTGGAATTGAAGAATGTAATGGCAGTTGACAAAACACCCGCTTTGAACACTTTTATTTGTTATACATTAAATCGACTTGTCAACGGTGATGATGGCGCACCGCACCTTGTTAACACCAGCAGTGAGATCAGCGTTGCTAAGCCGATTACAATTAATCAAGATAATCAAATTCTCGAAGCGGAAGATGCTGGCAGAAAAGGCCCCAGCGTTGCTAGTAATAATCGCGGCTACACCGGCAAAGGATTTGTTGATTTCCAGGCCGATTCTGGAGAGCATCTTAATTGGACTATCCAAACTAAAAATGCTGATGAATACTATCTTTCATTTCGTTATGCCTTGGCTAATGGTAGCCGCTCTCTAAAGCTTAAAGTAAACGACAAGATAATAACCAAGGCTATGCGATTTACTAGTACAGGGAGTTGGACAAGGTGGGAAACACTTACCATTAGCGCTAAATTCAAAGTTGGAGTAAATGATGTTCGTCTAGAATCGACTGGGGCCAGCGGTCCTAATGTTGATAACCTTACAATTTCTATCAAACCGTGAGTGAAACTCTTTCAACTATGGGAATATTTCCCGTTTATTGTTCGAGTTGTATTCGAGAACTTTTTCAAGCGAATGAAGAATGCCGAATGTTTAAAATTACGCACTTTTATCGAGAGACGAATGTGCATTTTTAATTTCACTGTATCTGCAAATNAGAATTCAAGCTGCTAAAGAGATAGTATAGTCTGTTTCGGCAAAACTGNCGCTGGTGTGTTTGCTGGAATGCNAACTAAAATGCCAAATCGANGACATTTTTTGCGAGGGCTGGGTGGTGTTTGCCTGGCATTGCCTTCTTTTGAATCACTGCAGGGGACGGAATTCAATGCCTCAAAGGCCAAGCGGTTTGTTTGTGTGTCGCCAAATTACGGGATGCATCCAAGTGGTTTTTTTCCAGAAAANACGGGAGATGACTATGTAATGCCAAAGCTCCTAAAGCCTTTAGAAAAGCATCGGTCTGATTTTAGTGTCTTCAATAATCTCGATCATCCGGGCGTTGGAGGTGGTCATGGCTGCTCCAACACTTTCCTTAATGGCATGGAATTGAGGGATACAAAGGATCAGCCTCAGCGATTGCATTCTCTTGATCAGCTTTTGAGTGAGAAAATAGGGCAGCGAACGCGCTTCCCTTCGTTGAGGCTGGGAGCGGGAGGTGTTTCTTGGTCGCGAGCTGGTATTATTTTGCCAACAGAAGGAAGTCCATCCAAAATTTTTGCTAAGTTGTTTCTCGAGGACAACCCCAAGGTGAAGTCCAGCCAGCGCAAGTTTCTGGATGAGGATGGGAGTATTCTGGACGTGGTGTACGCGGATGCCAAGCGGCTCGGAGCGCGCATGGCGAAAATTGATCAGGCCAAGCTCGATGAATACCTCACAGCTGTACGTGAGGTGGAAAGGAAACTGCAGCGGCNGGCCACTTGGATTGATGTGCCAAAACCTCAGGCCAGCAGTAAAGTGATCGAGGGCAATGACGAGTTGGTTGTGGACCTGAACTATCCATACAACACTCCGGTTATGTACGATTTGGTAGTGTTGGCGCTGCAAACGCAGTCGAGCAATGTCATCACCTTTGGTCATCCGGGCGGCAATCGCCTTTTTCCTTTTGAAGGAGTTGAACTGGGGTATCACTCATTGACCCATCATGGTAAACGACCGGATTTGCTCCGGCAATTGACGATCATCGAGTNGTATTACATCCGCCATTTTGCNCGCTTTCTTGATCGGATGAAGGCAACAAAGGATGCCGATGGCAGGTCGCTTCTGGAATCCACGGTGATCCTCTTTGGCAGTGGTATGGGCAATGCCAGTTCCCATTCCAGTCGTAACCTACCGATCCTGCTTTCGGGGGGTGGATTTAAAACAGGCCAACACCATCGATTTGAGCGTATCGGTCGTGATGGGCGTCCGCTCTGTGATCTCTTCGTTTCTATCCTTCAGCGGTTGGGTGTGGAAACCGATCGGTTTTCCACCAGTAAGGGTAACCTTAATCACCTGATCTCGTGAGGAACTGTGTTGCCATTGTCTTGTTGTTTGGTCTGCAGGTGATTCACGTGCAGGCTCTTGATAAGGCGGATTCACTTAGGCCTTTTCTCAGGAACTACTGTGTCCAATGCCATGGCAAGGACGTACAAAAGGGTGACCGGCGTTTTGACCATTTAACAGGCACTTTGGCCAAATCGGAGGAGGCGGAAATTTTCCAGGAGATACTCGACCAACTAAACCTTGGGGAAATGCCGCCGAAAGGAAAATCGCAACCCAATGCGGACGAACTGAAGCGCGTGGTGGCTTACCTAACCCAGGCATTGGTTCGTGCGCGTGAGTTGGCAATGGAAAACTCAGGCAAGGGTGTTTTACGTCGGTTAAATCGGGAGGAGTATCGAAACACGATTCGAGACTTATTCGAACTGAAGATGGTTGACTTCGATCCTACCACCACGTTTCCTCCCGATGATGTAGTGGAAGGATTCGACAACGTCGGTGAAGGATTAATCACTTCAGACCATTTGTTGAAGAATTATCTGGAGGCTGCTCGCAAGGTGGCGAACAAGGTCATCCGCCCAGGCCTGAGGCCTGATATTATTCGTTATAATAAGGCGGATGAAAACAACAGCAACTCGTTGGACAAGGAGGGCCGGCAGGCAGCCGGACGTATGTTTATCAAGTTTCGTCAGCCTATTGGATTGACACGGCTAGACAAGCGAAGGGGGGTTCCTGTTGCAGGTGAATATATAATCCGTTTTTCCGCCCGAGCGGTACGACGAAAATCACGATATAAGGATGAGGACTTGCGCTACAACTCTGATGAACCGATGCGCCTTTCTATATCGATCGATTCACGTGCCCTTGGGGCTACCGCTCAAAGGATTATTGGCGAATATGAAATACCGGATGATAAAGTCGTAGCCATTGAACACCGTGTGTGGCTGGAGAAAGGGTTCACTTTTCATTTACACTGGGCCAATGGCCCCAACGGATCCTTCAAGCGGATTCTTCGTAAAGTATTGCCGAAGTATAACAAGGACGCGCTTTTCCCTGTCCGAAATCCGCCCGAGATGTACATCGGTTCGGGTCCTGAATTGCATGTTTACACGTTGGGCATCGAAGGTCCGTTTTATGAGCAGTGGCCATTACCTGGCTTTAACCGATTTTTCCCTCTTTCTCCAGTTGAGCCAAACGCCCATTATTTGCGTAGTTGTCTGACTAAACTTGCAAATACCGCTTTTCGCCGACCGGTCAGTGAGGACGAAATAGAGCCATACTTGGAGCTAGTAGAGCGCTACTTCGAGGAGAACAAGGATTTGTGGTCCGCTGCAAGATATGGCATACGCGCGATTCTAACCTCCCCCCGATTCTTGTACCTCACTGAATACGCGCCTCATCCTGAGATGCGAAAACTCGACGGCTACGAACTGGCGTCACGACTGTCGTATTTTCTCTGGAGTTCCATGCCTGATGATAAATTAATTGCTATGGCGTCGTCGGGTCGCCTGCACATGCCAAATGTTCTAAAAGCGCAAGTCGATCGTATGCTAAAAGATCCGCGCGCTTCGGCTTTAAGTAAAAACTTTGTCGAGCAATGGCTGCAATTGCGTAAGCTGGGCAAGATGCCTCCCGATCCGAAAAAAAACCCTGCTTATTATGCTGAAAATATTGAAAACGCCTTTCGTGAGGAAACCCGGCTATATTTCCAACATGTGCTTTCACAAAACCGTAGCATCCTTGAATTCATCGACTCTGATTACACATTCCTCAATGCTCCCTTGGCTCGGCATTATAACATCCCGCACATTTCTCATCAGGAATTCCAACGCGTCAATCTGCGGCCTGACCATAACCGTGGCGGCTTGCTTGGGCAGGGAAGCATTCTAGCCGCCACTTCCAATGGCGTGGAAACTCAGCCAGTTTTGAGAGGTGTTTGGATTCTGGAAAACCTGCTTGGAACTCCGCCCAATCCGCCGCCACCGGACATTGAGCCCATTGAACCCGATACCCGTGGTGTGACCACCATACGTCAGCAGATGGATAAGCATCGCAGCAACTCTACCTGTTTCGAGTGCCACCGCAAAATCGATCCCCTCGGGTTATCTATGGAACATTATGACTTCCTAGGTCGTTGGCGTGATCGTTATGTTAAGAACCTGTCAATTGACGCCTCCGGCAAAATGCCGGACGGAACAGTTATCAACGGACCGGCAGGGATCCGAAATTACCTGGAGCAAAAGCCGGATCAATTCACCCGTTGCCTGACGGAGAAACTCTTCATCTACGCACTCGGTCGCAGGATCAGTTTCACTGATCGCGATGATATTGACCGTATCGTCTCAGTTATGCCCAAGTCTCGCTACGGCCTTCGCGAACTAATCCAACAAATTGTGGCCAGCGAACCATTTCACTTGAAATGAGAAATCTATTTCTGTTCCTCTGGATGACCGTCGCCATCCATGCCGTCGAACGGCCCAACATTATCCTAATCATGGTCGACGATATGGGGCGGGATTGGGTTAGCTGTTATGGCGCCAAACATCAGACTCCAAACATTGATCAGCTTGCTAGGGAGGGTGTGCGTTATGAAACCGCCTGGAGCATGCCTATTTGCACTCCCACCCGTGTCACATTGTTGACCGGGCAATACCCATGTCATCACGGATGGGTGCAGCACTATGATGTGCCACGCCGGGGCGGAGTCGGGTTACGTCCAGACCACTTCATTACTTTTGCCCGACACCTGCGAAATGCAGGATATGCAACCGCCATTGGCGGTAAATGGCAGGTTAACCATCTCGGGAAACAGCCCGACATCCTCACGCATCACGGCTTTGATGAGCACTGTGTTTGGCCCGGAGTGGAGGCCGATAATCCTGAAACTATAGAACGTTTTTGGAACGGTCTTATTGCAACCAACGGCAACCGCGCAAAAGCGGTCTATGGCCCCGACACCATCAATCGGTTCCTCATTGATTTCATCCAGCGCAATAAGGATCGTCCCTTTCTTGTTTATTACCCCATGCTGCTTACACACGGCCCGTATGCCGCGACGCCGCTCAATGAAACTAATCCACCGGAAGGCAAGTCCGCTCTATATGCGGGAAATGTTACCTATATGGACCATCTTATTGGTAAATTGGTTAGTGCTGTGGATGAACTTAGGCTAGCAAAACGGACCATCATAATTTTCACCGGTGACAACGGCTCAGCCTGTTCTGGAGTGCTCGATGGAAAGCCATACCCGAAAGGCAAGGGCCGTAAAGCGGATTGGGGGGTACATGTACCCTTTATTGTTCGTGCTCCATTTCTAACCAAAGGCGACATAGTATCTCTCGACCTCATTGATTTCACCGACATATACCCTACATTTCTTGAATTGGCCGGTATTCCCTCTCCGAAGAATCTGAAACTTGACGGTCGCTCATTTGTTCCCAGTCTTCGTGGTAGCGAGGATCCATTTGAAAAGCGAAGTTGGATTTATTCTCAGGTCGGCAAATTCCGTATGATCCGAGACTGGCACCATTTTTTGGACAACCAAGGTGCCTTTCACGACATTTATAATGATCCTTTAAAGCAACAGAAAGTCAGCCCTCAGGACAAAATCGCCCCTAGTCGTCGCCAACGCCTCCAGATGATCCTCAAGCGCTTTCAAGTAGACGCTCCGGCCCCCTTTCCAGAGTTCAAGACAAAACATCAATCTATCAATTAAACCGAATGTTTTGGGAATCAAAGTAAAAAAATGAATTCCCGTTTTGTGAGAAATATCCACTTGCAGGCAAATGCAAGATAAGAGTTAGTGATTGAATTCCAGTAATTTAAACTAATGGAAAAGGTATGGTTTCTGAACCGTAAAAAGATCGTACGACTGTGGGCGTGCTACATTTACATCACCGCTGCCGTTTCACTTGGATCAATGAATACTTCAGCGTTCGTTGATCGGTTGGTACTTAAGGTCGTCGGTGCCATCGTAAACGCCGCTTGGCCGGATAAGGCGGTTGTCCGCAAGTTGTTCGAGTACGTGTGCGGTCCAGCCGGATGTGCGGGCGATCGCAAAGAGTGGCGTGAACAGGTCGGTCGGAATGCCGAGCGAGTAATAGACTGTGGCTGAATAGAAATCGACGTTTGGGTAGAGGTTTTTTTCGCGGATCATGATTTCGGCGATGCGCTCACTCATGTCGAGCCACTTGGTTTCACCGAGTTTGCCACTGAGTTGTTGCGCCATACTTTGTAGATGAGGCGCGCGAGGGTCTAGTACCTTATAGACGCGGTGGCCGATGCCCATGATTTTCTTTTTGTTCTTCAGGCAGTCGGCGACATAATCGTCTACCTTGTCCACGCCGCCGATCTCCTGAAGCATCTTGATAACGCCCTCGTTGGCGCCGCCGTGTAGTGGGCCCTTGAGCGTGCCGATGGCGGATGTGATGGCGGAGTACATGCCGCTAAGTGTCGCAATGGTCACCCTTGCTGAAAAGGTTGAAGCGTTCATTCCATGGTCAGCATGAAGGATNTAGCACATATCGATGGTCTNCTCCTTTTCTTCGATCGGTTTCTCGCCNTCGATGAGATAAAGGAAATTGGCNGCNTCGCCCAAGGTTGGGTCACTNTCGGGCAATGNTTTNNCCTGCCGTGCCAAGTGAAAATATGCGGTGATGACCGGNACCTGTGCGATCAGTTTGATGGCNCGCTTGGTTTGGTCTTCGATTGAATCCTGCGCCTCAGGTGGTTCGTAGCAAGCGAGGGCGGAAACCACGGTGCGGATGGCGCGCATTGGCGAGGCTGTTTTTGGTAGATTCTTNATTAAGTCTACGACACCTCCGGGCAGTTCACGGGCGGCGGCGAGCTCTGCCTTGAGCGAATCCAACTCGNTTTGATTCGGTAGTTTGCCTCGATGGAGTAGGTGAACTACCTCCTCGTAAGTCGCTTTGCCGGCCAACTCGTTGATGTTGTAACCGCGGTAGATTAGTTCTCCGTCAAGTCCACGCACGCTGCTAAGTTTTGTCGTGGCGGCGACGACGCCTTCCAAGCCCTTTGCGGGCACAGGTTTTTCTGTGTCACTCATCGTTAAAAATTCATGAAAAAATACCCTGTAAAGGGCTGGACACAATAGAGGGATCTTATTTTAGGCGCAATGTTTTTTAAGATTCCCTGTATTTAGTCCAAGCGATTACTTTCCTCGGTAGACACACCGGGCGGTGCATGTTTCGGCTACTTCCACAGCGCTTAATAAGGGAAGGGCTGGTTTGAGCCTTTCCCAAATCCACATCGCGATAACCTCGCTTGTTGGGTTCTCGAGGCCGTCGATNTCATTGAGNTAGTTGTGGTCAAGTTGTTTCCANATCGGCTCGAATGCGGCAGTGATATCTGCGTAATCGATTACCCATCCAAGATTCGGATCGCATTCCCCATCAACCACGATCTCGGTCCGAAAACTGTGTCCGTGTAGGCGGCGACATTTGTGATCTGCCGGCAGGTGAGGAAGCAAGTGGGCGGCTTCAAATTGGAATGTTTTGTGCAGTTCCATGATTAGATTACTCCGTCTCGAGNTCGCTCCAGCGGACTAGTTCACCTAGGGGCGGCCGNCCGTCGTGACGCCAAGCCAGCGGGGGCCTCTGCATTTTGCCCAATGGACAAATGCGCGGCACCCCCCATATTGCCAACTGATTTGCTATATCCCTCATTCTTGCTTCGCTGGCGGCAATGCCCACCGTGGATACTGACTCGCGCACAGGTTCAAGCACGTGTAAAGCCTCTTCTAAATGTTCGATTGGCTTGATGTAGATAAATCGGTTGAGAGGTGAGTTTTGAAAAGTTTTTTCATCCTCGTACACAACCGTCCAGTCGGTTGATTCTGTGCTTTCCCAGAGAAGTGCACCTGTACTGTTTGCAGACCGAATTTTGTAGAAACGGCGTGCCGTTGAGATTGCTGCCGACTCGCGTGTGGAGATTGGCCCACGTGGAACGGTCTCGTTTCGTGCTTCAAGCTCCGCGGCAAGCATCTCCGCAAAATGTTCTGGTTTTAGACTCCCGAATTGTTCAATGTAAATAACTTGTGGCGATAGACAGCCGTGCTGGTTCCATGCAATGATGTCGTCTGCAGCTCGCGAAAGAACCCCTTGCGTTCCCATGACTTCGCTAGCTCCTTTTTCAACATAACCCAAACTGACTCGATGCCCGTAGTAGATTAGTCGCTTGGTCAACGGCAGTCGCTGTCGTATCGATTTAAGTGTCTTGTTATCCCCACTTGCAACGATACAGTCAGCCTCGGTAAATAGCGCTGACTCGAGTGTCTCATGACCTCCTTTCCATTCCGCTATCTCGAGAGACGCAGCGAGTCCTGGTTCGACGTTGTGCAGTGAGTGTCCAAATAGTCGAGGTAGTAGTGATCGGCCTGAGGCGCACTTGACGAACTGCGCGGAGCGAAGCAATAGCCCGAATGCGATCGATTGGAACGTCGGCACTGGCAAGTTACCCGGCGAGATGTGCGCTGTAAGTCCCGGCCCGTGAACCATTGAGTATGTGCGGTTTGGCTGCCCGGCGAATGACTGTAGCCGGGTCGGATCACCAAATTCTTGTGCCAATAGCATGAAGAATTGCTCCTGTGTCCAACCGGCAAAACAGGCGTCAAGGCCTTCTGCGAGAACTTTGGGCGGAAAGCCGGTTTCTTCCTGGCTGCTTGCAAGGGCGAATTTTCGCAATTCGTAATCGGGTGAGCGCCAAAGTTCGGCTACTTCGACCAACTTGGCGATGAGTGGCTCGTTGCCGATTTGAGCTAGGTAACCATCACGATTGTGGCGAAGGGTTTGGCATGCATCTGTGACTAGCCGTCCGCTTAATTCTGCGTTCGGTTTGTCAGCCAAAAAGTAGTCCAGAGATGTTTCAGGCATAAGTGAAATTCATAAGTGAACAACCGCGAGATTTGGCCAATTCAGCTCGGCCCTGTAGTTCAAATCCATTATCATAACGACAGGCTAAATCTTCTGTTAAGATGCTTAAAACTGAGCCGACGTTGGCCAAGTCGGTTATCTGGAGTAGGCCTGTTTCGCCAAGTTTAACCTCCTGCATGGTTTCCGGGGAGACGACGCGGGCACGCGCCCCAGGTGGAAAACGAAATAGGTGAGGGACGGTATTCGTGTGGGTCAGTGCACCATCATATGCCTGTGAGCTTAATTCACACATGCCGTATTCAGAGGTGATAAGCTTTTCTGGTATCCCAAGCTTGTTGTTGATCGAGCGATGTAGTTCTGTCTTGGGGACTTCTCGCGATCGTCCCTTGTAACCTCCGGTCTTCATCGCAGCTGAGCCGTCTGGTAGTGCGTGCTTAAGCCTCGTTGTTTTGAGTAGATCGAGTAGGTGTACAAATGAAAACGCGGTGCCGAAAATCGTGACTGGTTTATTTTGCTCGATGCAGTCGTAAAGGAACTTAATGGCTACGTTAGAGTTAATCCGCCATTGCCAGTCGGCAGCGAAGCATTGCACGCGCTTGGTCAAATGTTGCGACACTGCGTCCATCATGTGTGCCAGCGAGGATTCCGGCGCTTGGGCAAGTGGTGGCAATAAAAACAATAACCGATTATTTGATTCATCCAGAAGGTGCTAGTAAAACCAGAGCCAAAGTTAGTCGTGATACAGGGTCAAGGTAATACGATTGTGAAAGTGCCGGGTTCGTTCGGTTTAGGTTGTGCCGCTTGAACGGAATACCGTTTTTCGGTCTACTTTAGGTAGCACGGTCAGGTCGAGCGATTTGAACGCACGTGTTGGCACAGCCGGTATTTCTCGCCAGTTGATAATTGTATCAGGAGTGCGGTTTTCTGAGCGGCAAAAGTTCGCGAATGCGGTATTTTGTTTAAATTGAAATGCAAATATACCAAGCGCAAGTGAGTTGAATTCATCATCTGCCGTTGGAGCACCAGCGTTTTGACGGATGAAGTTACGTGGCGTGTTACAGGCTTCAGCCAATGAAGAGAATTTGATCATAGCGGTTTTGTTGGGCGCGGTTACGCTTGGCTGGTTTTCCGCCACAGCCAAAGAAAGGAAAATTAAGTCCAATTGCCGGGTTTGGCAACAAATGGTTTTGTCACCGGGCAATGGCTATGTTTTGCTTATCGCCGATGAAGATTTACAATATTTTGTTGGCATTGATGATGGGGTTGGCGTTGTCGGGGTGTGGCAGTGGGAATACTTCGCCTTCTTCGGAACAGTCCGAGTCGAAAACACCCAAGTCTGATTTGCCGGAGAATATTACAGTCACACCAGTGACGAAGGGAAGACTCTCTGACCAGGAGCAATTGCAGCCGGGGCAGTTGAAGTTGGGGCAAGCGACACCGAAGTCAAAAAGTGATGATAATTCGGAGATGAAACTTGAGGCTAATTCTGGTTCTAGACTTCAGGAGGCTCCTTCCGTGACAGCGCAAGAGACTGAGTCGCCCGCCAAGCTGGAAGGTGAGGGTAAATTGACGCAGAAAAACGGCCAATACTTCTCTGAGGATTCACCCTTTGACGGGCAGTTCATTGACCACCACGACAATGGTCAAAAATCAGTTGAGGGCACATTTGTCGAGGGCAAACAGCAGGGTGTCTGGACCTTTTATCACGAAAACGGTCAACAGTTTCGCACCGGCAATTATGTCGATGGTCGTGCCGATGGGCAGTGGATTATCTGGCGTGAGGATGGCAGTAAATGGGCGGAGCAAACCTACATTAATGGCCAGTTGAATGGCCTTGAAAAACGTTGGCACCCCAATGGGCAGAAGCAGTCCGAGGCCACATGGCAGGGGGGGAAAACTATATCCAAAAGCGAATGGGACGAGCAGGGTGTGCTCAAGCCATAGCCGTGCTTCTTCCCGATTGGCTGGAGCGATGTGGAGAGATGGGGCCGGAGGTAAAGCGCACTGGCCGCGGGGCACGTTTGGTTCAGAACGGATCGGTACTCAGCGAAGTGCTCGCGCAACCTGGTCCAACTAACAGTGTTTTCGACGCGCTCGCCGCCTTGGTGCGGCTGTTTTCGCCAGGGGCGCGCGTGGGGTTGCTGGGTTTTGCGGGAGGCGGCATTATCGCACCTCTTCGAGCGATGGGCGGGAGACATTCGGTTTTCGGTGTGGATCTTGATCCAGAAGGCTATGAGCTTTTTATCAACCTCAGTTTAGCCTGGATGGGGGAGGTGCAATTCACGAAGTCGGATGCTGTCAAATGGTTGAGTGCTCAGTGTGGTCAGTATGACATGCTGGTTGAGGACCTTTCCGTCGGACGTGATGGTGATATCTTTAAGCCGGATGTTTCGATTGATACGTTACCAGAGGTTATTCGTACAAAGCTTAAGCCATGTGGAGTCGCTGTCTTCAACTTGTTGCCGTCAGACAGACAAACTTGGACAGACATGACCGCTAAGATTCATGCGCCATTCAGGTTTGGTCTGCAATTATTTTTCGAGAGCTATTACAACCGCGTTTTAGTTGTTAGCAATGAAACATTACCTGAAGCACGAGTAGTGTCTCGACATCTGCGCAAGGCTTTAGAGGAGGTTGACTCATTAATTTCGTCCGACATTCGAGTGAGGACGCTGAATCTTGCAAAATGATAATGCGCCGAGGAAGCAGTGCATTTACGTTGGTCGAGTTGCTGGTAGTAATCGCAATAATCGCAATTCTGGCCGGGCTGCTGCTGCCCGTGCTGGGGAAAGCTAAGAACCGGGCTAATCAGATTAAATGTGGTTCAAATATGAGGCAGATTAGCTTAGGTGTGAGCATGCATGTTGATGAACGGGNNGGGGCGCTGCCAATCGCTACGAACTTTGCCGAATTGGAGACATCGTCTGACCGCATTTGGGTGACGGCGATTGCTCAGTTNATCGCCAGTCAGGATGTTTTTCTCTGTCCGGGGGCACCGAAGGGACGGTTTGGCGGAGACTGGGCCAATCGCAACTGGCATCCAATCGGGTACAATGGCTCGATGACGTATGATCCACGTGGCGTTGAGGGGGCGAAAACAAAACCAAAATTGATTTCTGTGCCGGAGCCGAGTCTCGCCGTACTTTTTGCAGATACACCTTGTGGNCCGAGGGAAAAAAAATATCGTGGTTATGTTTTCAGTCCAAGGAACGGCAAACGAAATCGATTTGATTTCCGGCGCTCTACACCGCTCGTTTCAGACCGTGACCTTGTTGCGGAGTTTAGCAATAATTCACCTTCACAACTCAAACCGGTGTTTGCGCGTCACGGGTCCAACGGTGAAGATTTNGGGCGAAGCAACTTGGTGATGGCCGATGGCCANGTGGATGCCCAGACGGCAGTATCAATTCTCCGCCAGAATGAAGGCGCTAATCTGGTCTGGAATCTAGATTAAAACCAAACTGTTGCGCAATTAATTGGTAGCTCAGTGGGAGCGAACGTGGCCAAATTTACCGTTGCGGCGGGTACGAGTNTCTTGAAACCTGGGCGTATAGATCGTTTTGCTATTGGCTTGGTTGAGATACATACTCATCAATCGTGAGGAGGATAAAGGTGGCCGCCGGGTGGAAAAAAGCCGGCTGCAGGCTGAAACAAAAATGTAAAAGATTCTCCTCACAAATTCGTCAACTTCAACGAAAGAAATATACTCCAACCTTTGCGCCAATCCAAATGAAATATATTCACAACCAACTTTTTTTGTTCACTTTTTCAGCGTTCCGGTAGATAACGTGTTAATAGTTATAGGAATTGGTTGCGTGAATTTTGGGGATAATGCTTCTATTTAGCCTGTAGCAATTGTCACGCCGGCTGATGTCCCAATGCGTGTGGCGCCTGCATCGATCATTTCACGTGCGGTGACTTTATCGCGAATGCCTCCGGATGCCTTCACACCTGCCCGTTGACCGACAGATTCCCGCATCAGTCGGACATGCTCGACTGTCGCACCGCCGGGGCCAAAGCCAGTGCTTGTCTTGACGAAATGCGCCTCAGCTTCGACTGCCAGTTGGCAGGCGTTGGTGATTTGTTTTTTGGTGAAATAGCCGGTTTCGATAATGAACTTCACCCGGCGGTTGTCTGCGGCCTCGATCACATCCCGTATTTCACGAACAATATATTTGTAATCGCCATCGATAAACCGGCCTAGATTCATGACCATGTCAATCTCATGGGCGCCGTTGTCTATGGCTACTTCAGTTTCATAACGCTTTGAGTCCGTGTCGTTTGCCCCAAGAGGGAATCCGACCACCGTGGCGATGGACACATCAGTGTCGGCCAACCGGTTCCATACATGCGGGATCCAACAGCCGTTCACGCAAACTGCAAAAAACTGATGTTCAACGGCTTCGTTGCAAAGCCTATCTATGTCTCCTATGGTTGCATCGGGATGCAGCAGGGTGTGGTCAATGTAGGGACCAATCAGCGGTTCCGGCTCTTCGGGCATAAATCAGCCGGGAAGTAGGTTTTGAACCATGTCGCGCTCCTCCTTCAATTCGTTGACGGTAGCGTTAAGTTTGGCTTGGCTGAACTCATCGAGTTGAACTCCCTGTACTATGTCAAACTGGCCGGCAACATTGCGAACAGGGAAGGAGGAAATCAGCCCTTCCTCAACCCCATAGCTGCCATCAGAGCATAGACAGACACTATGGAAATCTCCGCCGCTGGTCGGGTTGATGATGGAATCGATCGAATCCACCACAGCGTTGGCGGCGCTGGCGGCACTTGAGGCGCCGCGGGCTTTGATGATTGCCGCGCCGCGCTGTTGCACGGTTTTGATGAAGTCTCCCTCAAGCCATTCCCGGTCGTTGATCACTTCTGTTGCAGACTCGCTATTTATTTTGGCATTGGTGAAGTCGGGATACTGTGTGGCAGAGTGATTGCCCCATACGGTCATGTTGGTGACTGAGGTAACATCAACCTTAGCTTTTTGCGCGAGCTGTGACTTGGCCCGATTTTCGTCTAGACGTGTCATTGCGAACCACCGGTTTCGAGGCACTTCGGGTGCATTGTTCATTGCGATGAGACAGTTGGTGTTGCAAGGATTACCTACGACGAGTGTGCGGATGTCGCTTGCGGCGTTTTTTTGAATCGCTTGGCCTTGACCAGTGAAAATCTTGCCATTGATGCCTAGTAGATCGCCTCGCTCCATGCCCTGCTTGCGAGGTACGCTGCCGACAAGCAGCGCCCAATTGACTCCATTGAAGCCGGTGTTGAGGTCGGCTGTGGCCACTGTGCCTTTCAGTAAAGGAAAGGCACAGTCGTCTAGTTCCATGCAGACGCCTTCGAGTGCGGGCAGGGCTGGCTCGATTTCGATCAGATGAAGGATCACCGGTTGGTTAGGTCCGAACATTTGACCGGATGCGATCCGAAATAATAGGGCATAACCGATTTGACCGGCTGAACCGGTTACCGCAACTCGCAGAGGTTCTTTACTCATAAAAAGCGAGAGACAACTTACGTGTGTCGGTTGTTCCCGGCAAGGCTTTCCTTTTGTTAAGGCATTTGTTTCGATTTCTTTTCCCCTAATTCGGTTGAATGTTTCTATCGGGCGGGTAAATTTTCTCGCTGAAGATGAAACACTTTACATACATCATCATCGCGATAGCGTTTTCTGGATGTGGTCGTAAGGCAACAGTGGAACCTATGGTGGTTGAGCCGGTTAAGGTTGAGCCGGTTGCCGAGGGCATCCATATGGAGTCATCCATACNGCCGNCGATTTCGATATGGGAAGCGGCCCGAGAAGGCGACATAGAAGCCGTGCGAGCTAATTTGCAAGACGGAGTGAGCCTGAATGAACCAGATATGTCTGATTCTCTGCATCGAACCCCTTTGCATTGCGCAGTTGAATCGGGGCACAAGGCCGTGGTTGAATTACTCTTGTCCGAAGGCGCGGCCATAAATGCCAAACGCATCGACGGTTTGATGGCATTGGATATCGTTTTGAAGAACGATCCCGAAATTGGAGATGAAGACAGAGTAATTCGGAAAGAAATTGCTGCCATCTTGGTTCGCAATGGGGCCACCGCGGCCAGGCACAAATGAAGCCCCGCTGCTTCTTGAATGAATCAAGCATCGTCCGATTTGCGATGGCGCTTGTTTTCCTAATTGCACTGGATGCTAAAGTAGCGGGAAGTAAACCGCTGCGGATTGCGACGTTTGACGTTGATGCCACACCCCCGCTTGGATACATGATGGCCTACGACCCGGTGGTTCGTCAGGACGCGATGATGTTACGCTGCCGCGGAGTCGTGTTGCTTGGCCAATTAGAACCCATTGTGCTGTGTGCCGTTGACTGGTTGGGAATTGCCAACGAATCGCACGACATATTTCGGGAGCGTTTGGCCAAGGCGGCTGGGACGAAACCCGCGCGTGTGGCTGTGCACACGCTACACCAGCACGATGCGCCGACCTGCGATTTTTCTGCGGAACGTCTGCTTAATGAGGCAAAGGCGAAATATCTAGGTCGCTTGGATGGTGAGTTTTGCCGGCGAACTTTGGCCAAGGCGACCGAGGCAGTACGTACCTCTCTGGATAAAGCAAAGCCTGTGACCCACTACGGTTGGGGTGTTGCGATGGTGAAACGGGTTGCTTCAAACCGCCGTATACTCGGTTCGGATGGCAAGGTGCGCGCTGTACGCTACACCAGTTGCGCGGATCCCAAACTGCGGGCAGAACCGGAGGGTGTAATTGATCCTGAACTTTCGATGCTTTCCTTCTGGAACGGCGATATACCGCTGGCGGTACTCAGCTATTATGCCTGTCATCCGCAGAGTTATTATCGAGTCGGTATCCCGAGTCCGGATTTTCCCGGTATTGCGCGGTTCATACGCCAGCAATCGGTGCCTTCGGCTCTGCATGTTCACTTTAACGGAGCTAGTGGCAATGTAGGTGCTGGGAAATACAACGATGGTTCAAAGAAAAACCGAATGGAACTGGCTTTGCGCCTGAGGGATGGCATGAAACAGGCGTGGGACGATACAAGGAAGTTTACTGTTCAATCTGGTGATGTACGATGGAGTGTTTCGTCGGTAGCTTTGCCATTGGCTAAACATCTGGACGAGGTCAAGTTACGAGCTGATTTATCTAAGGGCTCAGTACCGCCGGTCGCTGTTCCGGCGGCAGAGCGTTTGGCCTATTTGCAGCGCAGCAGAGCAGGTCATAAAACCGATCTAGCCCAACTAGCCATTGGTGACATGAGGGTGCTGCACATGCCAGGGGAATTATTTGTTGAGTACCAATTGGCCGCTAAGCGAATGCGTCCAAAACTCAACGTTGCGATGGCCGCCTATGGTGATTATGGGCCGTTTTACATCGGCACCGAGCGCGCATACTCCGAAGGTGGTTATGAAACTCAGCCTCGATCCTCTAACGTAGCCCCTGAAGTCGAACCCATTCTCATGCAAGCNATCCANCATCTGCTGAGCATGGATTAAACTCAATACTAAAGCTTAGAAAGATTCCTCAAATTATCATGCATTATCTAATTTAGTGCAAATAACTCTTGCTGGTCGTTTTCTTGTTTCCGACTCCGACTTTATTCAATTCTGCCGCTGACGAGGGAGTCGACCACGGCGGGGTCGGCGAGTGTACTGGTGTCGCCAAGATTGTCCGTGTCGCCTTCGGCGATCTTACGCAGGATGCGGCGCATAATTTTCCCGCTACGCGTCTTGGGTAGGCCAGATGTAAACTGGATTTTCTCAGGGGAGGCGTGCGGTCCTATGTCGGCACGAACCTGCTTCACTATTTCGGCGGTCATTGTGTCAGTGACTTCCTGGCCGGTTTTGAGCGTTACGTAGGCATATATGGCATTGCCCTTGATCTCGTGATCGTATCCTACCACGGCGGCTTCGGCCACGGCCGGGTGGCCGCCGATGGCGCCTTCTATTTCGGCGGTACCAAGGTTGTGNCCACTAACGATAATTACATCATCAACGCGGCCGGTGATCCAGTAGTATCCGTCTTTGTCACGTCGGCAGCCGTCGCCACTGAAGTATTTGCCAGGGAACCGAGCGAAGTAAGTGTCGAAAAACCTTTGGTGATCGCCGTAAACGCCGCGCATTTGGCCGGGCCATGTTTCTAGCATGCAGAGGTTGCCAGATACATCGTTGCCTTCGATGATGTTGCCTTCGTCATCCACGAGTGCCGGTTTGATTCCAAAGAATGGAAGAGTGGCGGATCCTGGCTTTGTGGGTGTGGCGCCTGGTAGGGGTGTAATGAGAATACCGCCAGTCTCAGTTTGCCACCATGTGTCGACAATCGGGCATTTCCCTTTGCCAACGACCTCGTGATACCACGTCCACTCGGGCGACTTGATGGGCTCCCCGACGGTACCGAGCAGGCGTAGGCTGGAAAGGTCGTGGGCGTTTGGCCAAGTATCGCCCTCCTTCATCAGTGCGCGTAGAGCGGTGGGGGCGGTGTAGAAAATATTCACCTTATGCTTGGCCACGATTTCCCAAAAGCGTCCAAAATTAGGATAGTTTGGCACGCCCTCGTACATCATGGTAATGGCACGGTTGGCCATCGGGCCGTAGACAATGTAGGTGTGGCCGGTGATCCAGCCGATGTCGGCCGTACACCAGTAGACGTCGCCTGGGTGGTAATCGAAAATATAGTGGTGCGTTGTTGCGGCGTAGGTTAGGTAGCCGCCGGTGGTGTGTAGTACCCCCTTAGGTTTGCCGGTGCTGCCTGAAGTGTATAGTATGAAAAGTGGATCTTCGGCATCCATTGGCTCAGCCGGGCAGATGGGATCGGCCTGATCGCAGGCCTCGTGCCACCAGACGTCGCGTCCTTCGGTCATGTTGACTTCGGTGCCAGTTCGTTTGACGACGAGAATTTTCTCGATGGAGGGCGTGCTTTCGACAGCCTTGTCGGCATTGGCCTTCATCGGGATGTCGAGTTTGGTGCCGCGAACGCCGGTGTCCTGTGTGATGATGGCTTTGCACTCCGAGTCGTTAATGCGTGTGATGAGGCTGTCCGCGCTAAATGCCCCAAAGACAATCGAATGTATCGCGCCAATCCGCGCGCAGGCGAGCATAGCGATCGTTAGTTCCGGAATCATCTGCATGTAGATGCAGACGCGGTCGCCTTTTTTGATTCCCAAATACTTCAGCACGTTGGCCGTTTTTTGCACTTCGACCTGAAGTTGCGCGTAGGTGTATGTGCGGTTTTCGTTAGGGTTGTTTCCTTCCCATATTAAAGCGATATCGTTACCATGCCCGTCGTCTACGTGACGGTCGACGCAGTTGTAGCAGGCGTTAAGTTTACCGCCGATGAACCACTCAATCTTAGCCTTTTGATAGTCCCACTTTCGGAGTGAGTTCCATTTTTCAAACCAATGAAGTCGGTCGGCTTGCTCGGTCCAGAAGCCTTCGGGATCGTGGATCGAGTGGTCGTAAAGATCCTGGTATTGCTGAAGGGAGGAGATGTATGCCTTGGCAGAGTTCAAGGTGCTGGGCGGATAAGTCTTCGTTTTGGAGTCGTCATTCATGGTTTCAAATGGGGTCGGTGAGTCTATGTAAGCGAAGCGCCGGGTCAACGTCGGAGCTTGCGGTCGTAGAATTGAAAATCCTTTGGGGGACGAATTGGCATGGTCAGCCCGTTCATCTCGCCTAGTTGTGTGAACAATTGGTTTTTGAGTTTGTCGGCCAACACAGAAAAAGTTGGTATCCGGATCAAGTTGTGCCGTTCGTGCGGGTCAGTATGTAGATCGTAAAGCCCGTTTTTGTCCCAAATCCCATGGTAATAAATGTACTTATACCGTTCAGTGCGGATTGCCAGTGTGGTCGGTGTGGCCGGGAAATTCCATTCCCAGTGGTATTCATAGATGAGGTGTTTGCGCCAGTCGGCTTGTGCTTTGCCAAACAAAAGCGGCAGCAACGAGCGACCGGCCATCTCCGGGGTACCGCTTGGCCGGGTGACTTTCATTGCGTTTAGTATGGTCTGTGCCATGTCGAGATTAAGGGTCATTAGGTTGATCTTCGTGCCAGGTTTGATTCTGCCTGGCGCGTAAGCGAGCATCGGGATGCGGATGGATTCCTCGAAGGCGTCCCGTTTGTCGTAAAAGCCGTGTTCGCCGAGTGCGAATCCGTTGTCGCCGAGGTAAAGCACGAGCGTGTCCTCGGCCAAGCCGGATTGGTCGAGGTAATTCAAAATACGGCCAACGTTTTCATCAAGCCCGTGCACGGTCTCGGCGAATCGCTTGTACAACCCGGGGAAAGAGGGCACNGGGTCGTTGTCTAGTGGACCGCTCTCCATATGGTCTATGCCGTGAATGCCGTAGCGCCTTTCGCGGACCCAATTCGGTTGCGTTTCGTAGTTGCGCTCTGTCAGTGACATCGTTTGNGGGAAGGGNACCTTGAACCTGTCGTACCGGCCGTGATGTCGCTTGGCTGGTTGAAATGGGTAGTGCACGGCCTTGAATCCGACCTGCAGATAAAATCGTTTTTTACCGACNNGCTTTAGNTAATCGAGTGCAAGATCNGCCGTGACNTCTGCGTTGTAGCCTTCAAATTTTNNCCTTTTTCCATTNATGTTGAACTCGGGATCGAAGTACACGCCCTGNCCCTTAAAACTGGCCCAGTGGTCGAAGCCTTTNCGCGGGGCGTCGTTGTTGTGCCCCATGTGCCATTTGCCGATGTAGGCAGTCTCGATGTTGGCTGACTGGAGATACTCGGGAAAAAAACGGGTGCCCTTGGGTACGGCACGTTGGTTGTCGACAACCTTGTGGCGGTGCATGTATTGACCCGTGAGGATGGTAGCGCGGCTTGGGGAACAAAGAGATGTGGTAACGAATGCGTTTTCCATGTGCGCACCTTCACGCGCCATGCGGTCGAAGTTCGGTGTCTCGATAAACTCGGGTCCATCAGGGTGAAAGCCCAGAAAGTCGTATCGGTGATCGTCGCTCAGAATGAGCACTACATTCTTGAACGGGGTATCTTCGATGGCAGCAAGGCAAAGAGGCAGCAGTGCTGTAAGCAAAAGGCTAAGCGATTTGGCAAGTCTGGAAGATGTTGGCAATCGAGCGTCGGTATCACGCATGCGGTAATCATACCGGGTTAAGGGTGTGGAGAAAACATCGAACANTCGAAGTTGTTGGTTTGCCTGAATCACTGTTTTTCATTATTTTGTGTGCCGGTGCGCCTTGTTTTTCGATTAACTGCATTAGGAATCGGCTCTGCAGGCCTAATCTTTTGGTTGGCCGGTGGTATGCACATTGGCTGGTCGAAAACCACCGAAACTCTGACAAAGATTGACGAGGTTACTGGCCTTGAATATCCAGTTACTGAAAATCGGTATGTGTTTGGCCTGGAACTTTTGTCAGCGACTGTGGCGCTTACTGCTGGACTATTCGGTGTTTCAGTGGCCTTTGGTGGTTCATCNCGACCGGATGTAAAAACAGTTGGCGGTACAAAAACGATATCATCATGAATCATTATCAAATAAACTTGTTGGCGTGGGCGCTTGCCTTATCGGCTTCTACGGGTGTGATCTGTGCGGATCCCATACAGTTTGATTTCAAGGATCCGAAGAAAGTAAACAATGTGGTCTTTCTCCTAGATGCTCCNTTGGAGTCGATTAACGGCACAGCTACCGGGATTAGCGGGAAAGTCTCGTTTGACCCGATCAAGCCGGAGTCAACAGCTGGCAAAATTGTACTTGATGCATCATCTCTGCACGTGGACAACCCTGTGATGAAGGATCACATGCTGGACAAGAATTGGATGCATGTTTCGAAATTTCCAACCATCGAGTTTGTTACCGAGAAACTGAAGCAAAGCAAAACCAATGGAACGACCACTAGTGCAATTGCTGCTGGAAAGCTGACCGTTCGCGGTGTCACACGAAAAGTGAACGTACCGATTCGTTTGACCTACCTAAAGGGCCTGCTGCTCAAACGCAATCGTGTACCAGGTGATCTGCTTGTGCTAAGAGCTGATTTTACCATTAAGCGATCGGATTATGAAATCAATGCAGGGAATAATGAGGAGAAGGTTTCCGACGAGATTGAATTAAAATTGCGCGTAGCTGGGGCTGCACCATATTGACCGATGAGGTCAATCCGGTCGAGATGGTCGAACTGAAGGATTTGAAAGTGGTCGTGGACCGGGTGGTATACCAGCCGGACATGGCTACGCCGGAAGATCGGCCGCACTGCTTTGCCTACTTCATTACTATACGAAACAATTCCGAATCTACTGTGACGATCAAAGGTCGCAAGTGGGTGGTTCTTGAGGCTGACGGCAACAAAACAGTGGTTGAAGGCGATGGTGTTGTGGGAATGTTTCCGAAGCTATCCCCTGGTGAGTCATTTGACTACCACAGCTTCCATCTTTTTGCCGGTGGCTGGGCGGTTGCGACTGGTAGTTACATCGGGGTAGACGAACACTGCAATAGTGTGATTACGCGAATCCCCGAGTTTAGAATGGATGTCCCGGTATAGTTGTAGCTGTTAGACGCTAGCAGGTTGCCAGTCAGCTTATCCGGTGTGTTACCGACACCATANTAACATTGTTATTACCAAGGTGGCGATTGGCGAAGTCTGGGCTTACTGCGGCCACTGGCCTTCGACAATCGGCTGAGTTACCAGTTTGGTCGGGTCTATTACAACATGCTTTATATTTGTTCGGTTATGTGTATATGTAACATGCACATTACCGTCACTTGTCTGTATGACAGCTGGGTATGAATATTCGCCTGGTTGGTTTTCCAGCACCAAAGCTGCCTCCCAAGTCTTGCCGTCATTGGAAATGGACACATTAAGTGGAGAGCGACCCCGGCGGGTATGGTTGTAGACCAACAGAGCTCGACCATCGGCCAAAACGGTGCCGTCGGCTCCGGCGTTGGGATTGGGCAACTGCGTGCGGCGCATGCGGGTCCAGGTCTTGCCGCCGTCACTTGACCAGATGTCGGTCAGTCGACCAGATTTAGAGCGGCAAAGTGCTTGGATTGTTCCGTCTGGATAGGCTAGCAGAGTGGGTTGAATTGCCGCAAAATCAAGCGAAGAGTTTAGAGACTTTGTCTTGTTCCAGTACCGATTCTGGACATAACGTTCCATCTGGATACGCCAGCCGGCATCCTCGAGGCTTGAGCCGCACAACAAAGTGCCATTAGCTAGCTCAATTGGCTTATTTTTCACTGGACCTACATAGCCATTGGGAAGACGGATTGGCTTGCTCCAAGTCAACCCATTGTCTGTAGATTTTTTCATCATTCCCCACCATCTTCCTGGGTTGGGACCTACTTTGTAGAATAGCCGCAGCGTGCTGTCGGACTGNCGGAANAGCACAGGGTTCCAGCACGGAAACTGGACGCGTCGAGCCGATTCGACGCCGTCGGCGACTTTATTGGGCTTGGACCATCCGTTACCTTCGTTACGAGACATCCATATAACCACGTCGTATGCCCCTTCTTCGGCACCTCCGAACCAAGCTGTTACGATACCACCTTCGATTTCCTCAATGGTGGATGCATGCACTTCGGCGACTGGCATTTTATCGGCAATCATTTCGCTGCCGTACAGGCCAGCTTGTTGCTCTAGGGTGCTGGCTACGTCGATTTCTACCGTCTTGGTCAACCGCTCTGCGGATGCTTTGGTGAAATTTACCTGAGCGGTAACTGAATTGTGGAGGCACAACATTATAGCGGCAAAGGCTATAAATATCGCATTTTTGAAGTAGCGAGTCATCATTGTTTCTGGAGATCAGCAACTCCGTGTGGATTCTTTTCCAACGGCTCCTTGCATGGNCGTCAATGCTGCCTAAGAACNGGCCTTCGTCAATTAAGAAAACCTCATTTCTATCCAAAAATTACGTCCCAAAAGGCAAAAATATTGCTCCCAGCCCATTTCTCAAGCAAGAATCCACCGCTTTTTTCGCCAAATGAGCCAAAGTAGTAACAGTGATTCTACCGTGAGCCGGGAGGTGGTGGTAAAAAATCAATTAGGACTCCACGCCCGCCCGGCGGCGATGTTTGTAAAAAAGGCTACCGGGTTCAAAAGTGAAATCCTTGTAATCAAAGATGGGGAGGAAGTTAATGGCAAAAGCATCATGGGCCTAATGATGTTGGCGGCTGCTCCCGGTACCACGCTAACCNTTACCGCTGAAGGNAGTGACGCTACCGATGCGTTAGACGAGCTGGAGAAATTGGTCAACAGTAATTTTGAGGAAGAGTAGCTCGAAGAGTCAATGGCCAATACTGAACTTGATATTAGGTACGTCGCCAATCTAGCACGAGTGGCGCTAACGCCGGAGGAGGAGGCCAGATTTGGTTCTCAGCTTGAAGCCATTCTAGGTTATGTGAAAAAGCTTGAGGAACTGGATGTCTCCAAAGTCGACCCGATGGCTCACGCTGTGCCGCTTGAAAATGTACTACGTGCCGATGAGGTCCAACCGTCGCTTCCTCACGAAGCCGCTCTGGCTAATGCTCCTAGTAAAGCCAACGGCTTATTCGTTGTGCCTAAGATCGTCGACTGATGATCCAGAATCTTTCTCTTTGCGGCCTTGCGGCTAGGCTTGATGCTCGGGAAGTTAGNGCCCGCGAGGNNATGCAGTCCTGTCTGGATCGCATCGGAGCTATCGATGGGAAGGTNAATGCCTTCATTTCTCTCGATNGCGACGATGCACTTGTCCAAGCCGANGCTGCCGATACTGCCTTGGCCAAGGGTGAATCTCGTGAGGGTCGACCGCTGCTCGGGATCCCAGTTTCGCTGAAGGATATTTTTTGCGTGAGGGATCAGCCGCTCAACTGTGCTTCAAAAATCNTGGGTGATTTTCGTTCGCCTTATGATGCAACNGTAGTCCAAAAGCTGCGGGACGCTGGTGCAGTGGTGTTTGGTCGTGTTAACATGGATGAGTTTGCCATGGGAAGCTCGACAGAAAATTCGGCGTTCGGTCGTAGCCGAAACCCGTGGNATTTGGAACGTGTGCCTGGCGGATCGAGTGGAGGCTGTGCGGCGGCTGTAGCGGCGCAGGAATGTTTTGGAAGCATTGGCACCGATACCGGTGGTTCCGTTCGTCAACCGGCATCTCTATGTGGCTGTGTCGGNCTCAAGCCGACTTATGGNAGAGTATCGCGTTTCGGTGTCGTTGCTTTTGCATCATCACTNGATCAGGTTGGTCCTTTGGCTAAGGATGTTCGTGACACAGCGGTTCTGCTCGGGGCAATAGCTGGCCATGATCCGCGAGATTCCACGAGTGTGCCGAAGGATGTGCCAGATTATGTTTCCAATCTTCGGGGTGATTTGAAAGGGGTCAAGCTTGGGTTGCCNAAGGAGTANCTCATCGACGGTATCGATCCAGCGGTGCGNGCTGCGTTTGATGCAGCGGTGATGCAGTGNGAGATGCTTGGCGCGGAGATTCGCGAGGTCAGTATGCCGCACACCGAATACGGTGTGGCAACTTACTACATAGTGGCGACGGCCGAGGCCAGTGCTAATCTAGCCCGCTTCGATGGCATCCGTTATGGCAAGCGTGTTGATGGGAAAGATCCATTTGCTCTTTACTGCAACACTCGCGGCAGCGGATTCGGCGAGGAGGTAAAGCGCCGAATTATTTTAGGTACATATGTTCTTAGTAGCGGTTATTACGATGCTTATTATCTGCGGGCTCAAAAGGTGCGGGCTCTGATTAAGCGCGACTTTGAGCAGGCNTTTGAAACAGTAGACGCGCTGATCACTCCGACCATGCCAGCTCCGGCGTTCAAGGCTGGTGAAAAGATGGATGATCCTTTGCAGATGTATCTTTCAGATATTTTCACGATTTCCTGCAATCTGGCAGGTACTTGCGGAATAAGTCTGCCATGCGGATTTACGAGCAACCCGAAACTACCTGTCGGNATGCAATTGCTCGGACGACCTTTCGAGGAGGCTAGGCTACTACAGATTGCTCACGCTTACGAACAAGCCACTGCTTGGCACGAGGAAAGGCCAATTATTTGATGGATTACGAGGCTGTCATAGGGCTGGAAACTCACTGTCAACTAAAGACCAGGTCAAAGATGTTCTGCGGCTGTGCCAATGAATTTGGTGCGGATCCTAATACCAATGTTTGCCCGGTTTGCCTTGGTATGCCAGGNGTGATGCCTGTAGCCAACGAACGTGCGTTACAGCTCACNGCCCTGACGGGATATCTGCTACACTGCGAGGTTCCCAGCTTTGCTAAGTTTGATCGCAAAAACTACTTTTATCCANATGTTTGCAAGGATTACCAGATTACACAGTTTGATTTCCCGTCCACCACAACTGGTCATGTTGATTTCGAATTTGAAGGTGACATACAACGAGTGCGTATAACTCGTGCTCACCTTGAGGAGGACGTTGGCAAAAACAATCATTATTCTGAGTACAGTGGTGTGGATTTCAATCGTGCCGGTGTGCCGCTTCTTGAGATCGTTTCTGAGCCAGACATTCGTAGTGCAGACATGGCTTATGAATACCTAAATGCCCTGAAGGACATCCTAGTGTATGGTGGTGTCAGCGACTGTGACATGGAGAAAGGCATGGTTCGGTGCGACGTTAATATTAGCGTTCGTCTCAGGGGCGATTCCGAGTTGGGAACAAAGGTTGAGATCAAAAATATGAACACTTTNAGTGGGGTGCGAAGGGCGATCAACTACGAGGTTCCCCGGCAGATCGAGGTTCTCGAGTCTGGAGGCTTTCTTGAGCAGGAAACCCGCCGTTGGGAAGATGATTCTGGTATTACCGAGACGATGCGTTCGAAGGAACATGCGCACGATTACCGATACTTTCCTGAGCCAGACCTGATGCCTCTTNGCCCAAGTAAGGAGTGGTTGAACGAAGTGCGTTCGCATGTTGTTGAACTGCCTCTTGTTCGTAAGCAGCGCTTCATTAAGGATTATGAAATCCCAGCGCAGGATGCTGAAGTTTTTGTGGCCAATGTTCCATTGAGCAATTTTTTTGAAAAAGCAGTTGANGGATCCAAGAATGCCAAGGCTGTGGCTAACTGGGTTATCAATAATTTACAGGCTCGATTGGTCGAATCGAAAACTTCAGTNGAAGATTTGAAATTTGGCCCNGAGGCTATACGTGAATTAGTTGAGATTATAGANGGAGGTGCGGTTAGTAGNAAAGGTGCTCAGCAAGTNTTTTCCGAGCTTTTCGAAAACGGCGGTTTTCCCAAATCGATTGTTGAACAAAAAGGGTTGGCGCAAGTGAACGACAGTAGTGANCTTGAGAAGTGGTGCCAGGATGCAATAAACGCAAATCCGGGTCCTGCTGACGATGTGCGTAACGGCAAGGAAAATGCCATCAACTTCCTTAAGGGACAGGTNATGAAATCNAGCCGAGGCAAGGCGAANCCTCAATTAGCGGGNGAAACATTGATCAAGTTGCTAAAANGTTAGCAAAATAAGNATGGTCACTTCTTTCATGGTTTCAGGATGCTTCATTCGAAAGAATGTGCATTTCGCAATTGTAATATTACTGCTCAGTATTGGTCGCGGATTTGGTCAAGATGACGGTGTTCCGAGAACGGAGCCTAAGCCCGTTTCTGAAACGCAACTCACCGAGTCAAAGGATGGGTTGCTCCTAATCGAAGGAAAACCTTATACGGGCGAAGTGGTAAGGTTTTATTCTAATAAAAAAAAATCCGAAAGCTACTCGATCAGGAACGGGAGACTGCATGGACCGTTTGTCACTTACCGGGAGGATGGAAGCCGTGCGTTTCAGGTGACGTTTTCTAACGGAGTTGAGCAAGGGCCTTTCAAACGCTGGTTTGAGGGCGGCAAAATCTGGGTTGATGAAAACTACAAGGCTGGAAAACTAGATGGTATCAGCCTGACCTATTTTTCTAATGGTAAAATTCAGGTGCAATCGTTCTATAGGGCGGGAAAAAAGGAGGGCCTTGAGATTGGTTGGCACGAAAACGGCCAACAACGTTGGGAGGCCATTTACGAAAAAGGAGAATTGAAAAATAAATTGTCTTGGAAGTTCGACGGCACGCCGTCAGGAAAAAAAGCCCCAAAAATTCTTTGATTATGAATAAATATGACCCAAATAAACTGAGCAGAATCTTAGTCGCCTTGGCTGTGTGTTGCATTATTTGTCCAAGAGCAACTGCTAAAGAAACAGCGCTCGATCGTTACGTGGCCAAACCGGATCCAGCCTATGAGTACAGTGTGGTTTCGACAATCGAAGGAAAAAGGAGCACTACTTATATCTTGTCTATGACCTCGCAGCAATTCCTGACCAAGGCTGATGTTGATCGTACGCTTTGGAAGCACTGGATAGTCATCGTTAAGCCACACCGTATTAAGCACGAGACCAGCCTCATTGTGATCGGCGGTGGAAGCAATGGGAAGGAGCCACCAAAAAAAGCAGAAGACTACATGAGTCAAATTGCTATTAAGACTGGTTCGGTTGTTACGGGGTTGGGCATGGTCCCGAATCAACCTCTACGTTTTGTAGGCGATACACGAGATCGTTACGAAGATGCGCTAATTGCCTACACTTGGGATAAGTATCTCCGTACAGGCGATGAACGATGGCCTGCTCGGTTGCCGATGACAAAGGCTGTGGTAAGAGCTATGGACACAGTGACTGATTTTCTTTCAAAACCGGAAGGAGGCAAAGTCGTTGTTGATAAATTTGTTGCCGCTGGCGCTTCGAAGCGAGGTTGGACGACTTGGAGTGTGGCAGCGGTGGATAAGCGTATTGTCGCTATTGTTCCTATAGTTATTGATATGTTAAATGTAGTGCCTTCGTTCAAACACCATTACCGCGCCTATGGATTCTATGCCCCAGCGGTGGGCGATTATACGGAGATGGGGATCATGGGCTGGCAAGACACCCCTGAGTACGAGCGCTTGCTTAAAATTATTGAGCCTTATGAATATCTTGACCGCTATACGATGCCAAAATATCTGATCAACGCTACTGGAGACCAGTTTTTTCTGCCGGACTCTTGGAAGTTTTATTACAAGAATCTGATAGGACAAAAGCACCTGAGATATGTACCCAACGCTGGCCATTCGTTAGATGGCGGTATGGATGCGGTCTACAGTTTGGCCGCTTATTACAACGCCATCCTGAATCAAACCAAGCTGCCGGAGTACGATTGGGTCGTGCA